>CAWVRV010000006.1:0-53949 GCA_963932755.1 uncultured Flavobacteriales bacterium
ACTCAAGATCCCATCAGCTTTTCAATCCGCTGCATAAAAGACTAATCTTTCTCTGTAAGTATCATCTCAATATACTCGTCTAATCCTTTCTCGTTTTGTCATTGTTTTGAAAGAAGATCTAATCTACTCCTTAATGCTCCTGAGGTTCGCTTAAATATCGAAGATAATTCGCGTGGAGTATCAACGATTTTAATGGCTTCTTTCAATAAACGATCTTCTTCTTTAGACCAGGGCTCATGTGACCTAGGATGGTTTTTCCGAATAGCAGCTACGTAGTCCTCTACAGCTATTTTTGTTAAAGGCTGACTATCAATATGATCACTAATGCTATCTAATCGAGTTAGAGAGGGTGTGTGGTTTGAGTGTCCTTTATCAGCTATCTGTTCTTTAATTTTACTTAGTATTTCGTCATCAGAATACTCACTAAAAAAACCAAAATATTCTGATTCAATCAATTCTGTAAAAAGAGATTCGTTTCTGCCTTTTAAATAGTCAATAAGGTTCATTTTATGAACAGGAATAGCAGCATCAGTAAGGACTTCATTTGCTTCCGCTAAAATGTTTGGCCAATTTAACGGAGTGTCTTCTACTTTGAAGTCTTCGTGCAGTGAATTCCATATTTTCCTTAGTTGTATTGATTTAATAGCAAGAACTAAGACTGGAAGAAAAATAAGAACAGGCCATATGTAAGCTAATGCCGTGCAATACAAAAAAGCTAACCAATATTGTACATCAAAGTAATTTTTATTAGCTTTTAATAGCTGCCACTTAAATTTATTGAGCATGACTCCACTTTTCTTTTCGGCTAACAATCTCTTCATCTTCCTTGGAAAAGAATACTCAAGTATTCCAAGCTGATTGGGGTAAATTTCAATAAAAGCGACATTGTTTTCATTTAGCACTTTTCTTTTCTCTCTGTATCGCTTTCTGTGATATTCATTAACATCCCATTGACCGTTGTATTCAAGGTAAACGTCATACTCACTAAGATAAAAATCTATCCTGCGTAAATTTTTAGAGTCATTGGTAAGGCCTTTAATTACTCGTTGAGTTTCGAATTTAATTTTTAGGTCTTGTAAGTATTTAGCGACGTAATATTCACCTTCAGTCAAAGACTTTAATTTATTTTCTTTGGTCCCTTGAAATATGCTCATCATTGTTAAATTCATTACAATGATACATCATACTCGTCTAAGCCTTTCTAGTCTAGCAGTTACGTTAGGTTATTTACGAGGATTAGAGATACCTAGTTTGAAGCTTGAGGATATGCCGCGGCTTTTAAGTATATTGGAAGTCTTAAATCAAATGTTATGATAAAGAAGATTAATAAACTTGTTGGGCTTAAAAAAAGTGAGTTTGACAGCTATGTAGATACTGGCAAGATTAGTCTTAGCGAATCAAGATTAATACCTGTTTTAAAGACAGGTGATGAGATGGCATTAACCTCAATAATAATGTCTTCTTTACGCCTCATAAAAGAATTTAAGGATCAATTTTTTAAAGAGACAAAACTCAAGAGAGGAGGTAAGGCCTATTACTATACTGAGGTGTGTTTTAAGGATATTGATAAGGAATCTCGCATTGATGGACTTATCCTTATTGTCGTGTCTGGTGAAATTAAGGATGCTGCTTTTTTAGAAGTTAAGAATGGCAAAAATGTACTTAGCCAGGAACAAATGTTGAAGTACTACAAGCTTGCTCAAGCACTGCAAAATGTACCTAAAATAATAACTATTTCTAATGAATTTGTAGGGGACTCCTCTCAATCACCTATCTATATTAAGAACCAGTCTAAGAAGATATCATTGTTCCATTTTTCATGGACTTACATTAAAACATTGGCTCAATTGCTACTTTTTGATAATGATGATAATATTAGAGACGAAGATCAAGTTGAGATAATGAAGGAAGTTCTTTTTTATTTAGATGATGACAGGTCAGGCGTCAGTGGATTTCATAGGATGAGTTCAGGATGGAAGGAAGTAGCTGAAAAAATAAAAAACCAACAATCGTTATCAGACAATGATATTATCACAGATGCTATCAATAGTTGGTATCAGGAAGAAGCAGATATGTCATTATTGCTTAGTAGGAAGTTAGGCACATTGGTTAAGATGAATAAAGAAAATCTTTCTTCTAGAATTGAAAAGGATATAAAAAAATTAAAGAAAACACACACCCTGTCTTCTAAATATATTGTTAAGGGTGCTGTATCTGACCTTAAGATACTTGCGGACTTTGACAGAAGAACGGTTGAGATGTCTGTTTATGTTACTGCGCCACTTGACAGAGGTATCATTGCAAGGATAACTTGGATGAAAAACCAATTAAAAAGCATATCAGATGCGACCATCTCAGACTCTTTATTTGTTGAAGCCGATATCAAATACACCAATAATTCAATTAAGTATAGCCTTACTAATATTGATAATTTTTATGAGCACGAGGGTATTAAGGAAAAGGATATAATAGGCTTTAATATTGATTTTATTCAAACGGGTAAGTTCTCTCAAGTTTCAGGATTCGTTAATGACATTGAGGATATGCTGCTGAATTACTACAAGCAAGTAGTTCAGAATTTAAGGTCATGGGAGAAGCCTGCGCCGAAGTTGCAAGAATTAAAGGAGCCGAAAGAAATTTCTAAACCACCGCTTGAAGCTTAATAGATTCCAGCTGTTACTTAGTGCGCAGCACTACTTAGTCTTAAGCTTGAGGATATGCCGAGGCTTTGAGTAACTTACAGGTCTTAAATAGTCGTATATTGTATGTGTTCTTTAATTATTAACCAGCCAAGACTAAAGAATATAGATAAGCTGAATCCTCAGTAAATAAGCAACAAAAAAGGCCTTGCTTGCGCAAGACCTTTCTGTTTTCTTAGGGTGGATAATGGGATTTGAACCCACGGCCCCTGGTACCACAAACCAGTGCTCTAACCAACTGAGCTATACCCACCATAATCCCCGAAGGGGGTGCAAAGATAAACTTAAGTTTTGTTCGTGCAAGTGTTTGTAGACCTTTTAATCTGTCAAAGAAGTATCTATATTGTGGACTTACAATTGAATCAATATTATGAAAAAAAATACCGAGAATAACTGACCGACTATTTTGTGTCGTACTCAATATGAGAAATACGAGGCAGAAAAGCAGGGTAAGATATATTTTGTCCATCGCAACATACGATATAGGACAATTCATATTCCCAGGTGATGAGAAATTTCCTTCCCACCAGTTTCGCGCCTTCTGAAGTGTTTTCTAAGGTGTTTCCATCATCATCGTACTCGAGGAGACCATCATACTCACCAAATGGGATGTCACCGAGACTGTTGTTGCTATACGCAAAGTCATAATGGGTTCCATCGAGACCTTGAAAAGGAAAATAGAAGTAATCATGGAGTTCAGACCCCAAGTAAATGGCGACAAACGGATTGTCTATATTTTCAAAATCCACTTTCAGAGACATGATTTCCGAGCGAGCCTGAGAAGGATACGATGAATAATCCAATGTATCAATAACGCTTTGGCCATACATTACAGAAGATAGCAAACAAGTAAAAGCAGCAATGAACAGTCTCATTTTTTTGGGATTTTATTTTCAATATACTCAAATAAAACGTTTGAATGGGAGCAGAGAAACTTAAGTTTTGTTCGTACTCGTAAATGTGCCAAATTTGTCGTCATGGAAAATACCCAAGGAATAAGAGTCTTGCATATTGCAAGTTGGTACCCGAGTAAGGTTCACGATTCATTGGGAAACTTCATTCAAAGACATATTGCAGCAATAGCCACCAAGCATAATAGCGAGGTTTGGTATGCCTCACCCGTATCAAATGAAAGCCCGTTGCTTGGAAGTTCGGAAGTTCACAAAGGTGATGGATTTTTAGAACGTATTGTGTATCCGAAAGCGACCAAACCCGGGTCTGTCGCAGTGACTCGAGCGCTGTTAAAGATGGTTCCTGGAGAAGAAATCTCAATGCCCGATTTGGTGCACCTCCACGTTGCATTTCCGGCTGGAAGGGCCGCGAGAATTTTGGCCGAGAGCTGGGATGTCCCGCTCATCATTACAGAACATTGGACCGCTTATCACGATTCACAGCACATCCCACTGTGGCGTCGCATTTCGATGAGACGGACGGCGGCATATGCATCCGCTTTTTGTCCTGTAACGGACCAGTTAGGTACAAAAATGCGCACGTTTAAAATGGTCAACATCGGAGGTGAAAGCAACTATGTAACTGTACCAAACGTTGTGGATACTGACCGTTTCAAGCCATCCACTGAAAAAGGCACAACGGATGAGGGGTTCCGGATTTTACATGTCAGCTCTCTAGATGAAAGCCAAAAAAACATTACTGGAATCATACATGCCTTATCTGCCCTCAGGACATCTCACCCGGATTTTAAATTCTCCGCAAAATTTATGGGAGGAAGCGACCCTGAGCGATTGACAAAACTGCGTCACTATGCCGCGTCTATGAACCTGACCGAACCTTGTGTGTCGTTTTCGGGTCCAAAAAACATTGAGGAGGTCGCCCAAGGGATGCAGATGGCAGATGCTTTGATACTGTTCAGTAGAAAAGAAAATTTCCCATGCGTGATCGCAGAAGCATGGGCGACCGGGGTTCCCGTGATTTCGACTGACGTAGGGGGAATCTCGGAACATCTTACTGAAAATTGTGGGCGCGGAATTCTAGTTCCCAACGAGGATGAAAGTGCCTTGAGGTCCGCATTGCTGAGGCTCGGGACTGAAGTAAAAATCGATGCTGTCGACATCAGAAAATACGCAGTCAATCATTTCAGCGTCGAAGCCGTGTCGAATGCGTACGACGAAGTGTATCGAGAAGCATTGGGGGGTGACACATCGATTTAACGTTGAAGATTATTTCTGACATATCGCACTCCATTGGGGCGAGATTGATTCTCCTGGTCGTGACATTAACGACCGTTCTCTTGAACAGCCACTTCCTCGGAGAAAAAGGACTTGGAGAGGTGGCACTTTTGCAGTTTGGACTCTTGCTCGTAACGGGCATGGCGGGGTTTGTAGCTGCTGGGGCAGTCGTATATGTCAGAAGGTCGCATCGTGCGCGCGATCTCCGAAAAGTCGCGTATCTGTGGTGTGGCGTGTCTGCAATTGTAGCGTCTGGGATCGGGGTCGGGTTGGGTGTGATTCCCACGGAGTGGCTTTACGCTTCTGCAGGCCTGGGTCTCTTACAAAGCTTGGTGGTTTTTCATTCTCAGCTTCTGATCGCTTCGGGAAGAATTCGTTCAAACAACTACCTCCAAATTGCCCAAACCTCCACCCTGCTTCTGACTGTATTTGTCACCTACATCCTTTTCGAAATCGCCACGCCCAGAGGCTTTATGTGGGCACTTACAGGAGCGCTCTCTGTGACGTTGATGTATTCCCTGTTTGCATTAAGAGGAAGCTGGGAAGAAGGCCCTACATCTGGGAAAGAAGATAAAAATTCGCCCGGAGGTATTCTCTTAAAATATGGGGCGCAGGGTTCTACAGGATCGGTTCTTCAGCTGCTTACGAACAGAGCAAACCTCTCGCTGTTGGATCATTTTATCGGGGCGGCCGGAGCGGGCGTTTATTCGGTGGTGTATTATGGCGTAGAAGCGGTTTGGACTGTTGCACGAGCCCTCGCTCCCATTGTAAATACTGAGGTAGCTTCCGCTTCCTCGCGGGAAGCACGACATGCAATCACCAGAAGATACCTGCACCGCACCCTTCTTTTGACGCTCCCCTTGGCCCTCCTCGCGGGGCTCATTCCGGAATCGATGTATGCATGGGTCTTTGGGATCGAAGGCATTTCCCTGCCTCTTCGCATCCTCATTCCGGGCATGTTGGCCGGAGCAACCTCAAGTATACTCGCCCACCACCTGAGTGCCATAGGTCTCCACAAATGGAATGCCATCACCTCTGGAATCGGGCTGTTCGTTCTGGTTTCTATCGGATGGTTTGTCGTTCCGTTATATGGGGTTCCCGGAGCGGCGTTTGCAGCGTCTTGTGCTTATTTGGCCCAAACCTCAGGCCTTGCGATCGCCTTCCTTAAAGCAGATCGGAAAGAGAGCTGACCCCCACAGGCCGTGTTACTTCGAAGCCCTCGCCAGAAATAAATCCGCATGGCCTTCCCATACTTGAGTGCCTGCCCTTGATATGCTCCATAAATTCAGGTGAAGATATCGGTGTCTCAGGCTCTGATGAGTTCTTGTCAAAAAACTGAGAACCATATGCGAGAATCGATTTCATCTTGATGTCTTCAAACCCAGAAATATCTACAACCACATCTGGGACTCTTGTATAGTCTTGGATATAGTGATAGATCGCATCGGGCCTGTGAACTTCATCTGCTTCTCCAGTAACACATTTTACGAGACCCGATAAAAAGGAAGCCTGAATCACAAGTTCTGCTCCCTTTCCATGGTCGGGATGCCTGTCCTCTATCGCATTTGCGATAACGATCTTGGGTCTGTACCTCCTGATTACTTTCACCACTTCCAACAAAGAGGCCTCATCGCATTGAAAAAACCCATCTCTCAGCTTCAGGTTGATCCTTTTTTCCACTCCTAAAATCTCAGCCGCAGATGTAGCCTCTTGGTGCCTGGTTTCAGGGGTGCCTCTTGTACCGAGTTCTCCTTGTGTAAGATCCACCATGACAACCTTCAGACCTTGGGAAACCATCTTTGCCACAGTCCCTCCTGCACCAAGTTCAACATCATCAGGGTGGGCTCCGAAAACCACAACGTCGTATCGATTATTCATGTCACAAAGCTACGCCTCTCACGACGACACACGTACATTTGTGAAACGATGATCACAGACATAGAAAAAGTAATCCTTGTGGACAGCTTCGACAACGAAGTGGGCACCATGGAAAAGATGGACGCACATAGGTTTGGAGGGACCCTTCACCGTGCGTTTTCTGTTTTTGTTTTCAATACTGCAGGAGAAATGCTTTTACAACAAAGAGCCATCTCCAAGTATCACAGTGGCGGATTGTTTACAAACACGTGTTGTAGCCACCCTCGGCCCCATGAAGATATTTCCGACGCCGCGAACAGACGTCTCCAGGAAGAAATGGGCATGAGTTGCGCGCTTCAAAAGATCTTCTCGTTTGAATACAAAGCCGATCTGGACCACGATCTGACAGAATGGGAACTGGACCACGTTTTTATCGGAAAAAGCGACAGCACTCCCGTGATCAACCTGTTGGAGGTAGAGTGCTTCGAATATGTAACTGTTGACTGGCTTTTAAAAGATTTGGCCGAAAGACCAAACCGCTATACAGAGTGGTTTAAAGCAAGTGTAGACAAGGTCATTGCAGCGCAGAGGGACACCCTGAAATAATCAAACTTTAATATGAAAATACAGCAGAAACGGGCCGGTGATCGCTTAATTCTACTGGATAAACATGAAACTCGTGGAGCTCAAAACACTCTGAGTAAAGGATGTAATCTATCCTGAGGCCTGAGACATCTCCTACATAAGTAGACCCCAGACCCTCTCCCCCTTTCGAGAAAGCATCAAAAAGCGGCCACGAATCGGACTCTTTTAATGTCGAAAGCGCAAACGAAACGGGGGTATCGTTGAAATCTCCCAATAAAATGACGGGGTGTGGACTTGCATCTAACTCCTCACGTAAGGCGCGAGCTTGAGTGGCGCGCGCGACATACGCAGATGAAAGCCTCGAGAATAGCCTTTTACGCTGTTCCGCATCAGGCCCCTCTCTCACGGCTTCATAATCACCTCCCTCCAGACCCACGGACTGCAGATGGACATTGAAAATTCTCACCGTATCTCCCTTCTGGATTAAATCAGCAAAAATCCCACGTGGCACATCCTCTCCTGGCGCAAACCACGGTCCGTATTTGGCGATTTGTAAAGACGTCGCAATGGCCGGACCGGAGCCTCTTTTATTGATGACTATGTCTTTCGTCCCTAGCGCATTTGACACCTTGGTTCTCATCGAAGAGGGCAATTCCTGAAAACACATCACATCGAATTTGTTTTCGGAAAGCCAAGAAACAATCTCATCTCGTGTTTTTTCACCTTCCAGCCACTTATACTCATCCATCCTTCGCACATTGTACGTCCCTATAGAAATCTGATTTGAGTCCGAGCTCACTTCAGAATACGTTCCCCACCCTCCGATGGTGAGGATGACGCTGTTTTGAATCCAAAACATGAACAATACAGGCCAAATCATTCCCTTCCAATCCCGCCGAAACAATCGCAAAACGACTCCCAGCGCAAACATCAAAAGTGCCGCAGGGAACACCAAACCACAAAAAGCGAGAAAAGGGAATATTTCGGGAGAGATACACTCAGACAATTTGGCACCTGCGATGAGTGCGCCAGCAGGACCGAGAATAAACGTATCTATTCCAAATCGTGACTTGCCTTTCTTTCCCACCCTATCTATTTGATTGGTTAAAGAGAAATTGCTTCTCCTCTTTCGTGAGGTGATCATATCCGTGCCTTGAAATCTTTTCTAAAATCAAGTCCAAACGTTTTGCATTCTCCTTCTTTTCTACATTGAATTCCGCGTCGCTTTTAGGGACCCGAGAGGTAGAATTGGAACCCACTTTTTTCTTCCAATTGTTGTTGCGCCAAAACGTAAGCTTTGAACCCGACTTGCCCTTTGAGGGAAGGCGACTCATGATGAAATCCAAAACAACTTCGAGCCAGCCAGCCAAGTTTATTCCCTTGCGACCCAACGTAACAAGCATATACCCAAAAAATGCACCTCCGAGATGAGCGATTTTCCCTCCATCATTCACTCCATCTCCTTGGCTTAAACCGAAATAGTCAAACAACACGTAGGCCAATGCGATGTACTTGAGCTGGACAGATCCAAACAAGATGAATCTCACTTTTCTGTTGGGGTTCAGTGTTGCGGCAGCAGTGAAAATTGACAGCACCGCAGCAGAAGAGCCCAGTGCAAAGGGTACTGTATCGGGTGTGATTTGGGATATCAACCCGGGCAGGATATTAAAGGCCAAAATGTAGAATAGAAATCCCGCCAGCCCACCTGTTAAATAGGTGCTCAACAATCTTCTAGACCCTACCTCAGCCTGATACATGCTGCCCATCCACCAAAGCAGAATCATGTTAAAAACAAGGTGGAGAATAGCGGTGTGGGCAAACATGTGGGTAAAAACCGACCACGGTCTGCGCATCAAAACGTCAACATCAGAAGTCGTCGCAAGCCCGAAACAATCTTCTATTCCCACAGACAATTCTATTCCGCCAAGTTTTGTAATGATCAAGGCTGCATTCACAAAAACGAACACAACGACATTCAACCAAATCAGTCGATATAGCATACTTCCCGATGTCCAACTCCTTTTGATGTCTTCCCACATACCGTCTAACATTTTCTATTTTTTCAATAAAAATTTTGGCGATCGCTTTGCCATTTTTTAATGAGGATGTAGCCTATCAGCATTCCACCAAGGTGGGCGAAATGTGCAACATTGTCCCCAGGACTATTGCTAAAGGCCATCCAGAGTTCTATTGCCCCGTATCCGATCACGAAGTATTTCGCTTTAATTGGAATAGGGGGGAAAAGCAACATGAGTTCCGTATTGGGAAACAACATCCCGAAAGCCAATAATATTCCAAACACTGCTCCTGATGCACCAACAGTTGGAATATTCAGTGAAATATTTGCGCTCCCCATCAAAATATCCGAATAATTCTTGCCTTGTTGAAGAAGACCGTATCCCTCAGTCAGGATGAGATCGATTCCCTCTTGAGGGATTTCTGCAAACATAGAATTTACGCGAATGTGAGCGACTAACATTTGAATGAGCCCAGCTCCCACTCCAGTGGCCATATAGTAAATCAGAAAACGTTTGGCTTCCCAAACTCTCTCAAGTGCACTCCCAAATATAAAAAGCGCAAACATGTTGAAGAGAAGGTGAGTGAATGAAGCATGCATAAACATGTAAGTCACCATTTGATGGGGCTGAAAACCCAGGCTTTGAAAAGAATGCAAGCCAAGAAAGTCCGACAATTGAATGCCCTTCGACCCAAACGCCAGGGTTGCTATAAAAAACAGCCCATTAATAATTAACAGGTTTTTGACGATCGGCGTAATTCTATCAAACATTATTTTAATTTTGATTCAATGTGATCTACTGTGAAATTCGTAAAGACTGAGCGGCCTCTCGCGTCTATGCCTGGGGACTCGCACTCAAATAGTCGGTCTACAAGATCTACCATCTCTTCTTTATTCAACGTTACTTTTTTATGGACTGCTGTGGCTTCAGCCCAAACCTTGGCCAATCTCTCTCTCCTTCCCTCCACATCGGTCCAAGTACCATCTTGAAGTGCCTCCAAAACAGAATCAATGCAATTCTGTAATTTGTCAGCCATCCCTGAAGGAACAGCCAAAACCTCCAAACCTCCACTTGCCGATTTGGCAAGCACCAGTCCGAAGATCTTAAGGACGTCAGCCGCTCCGAGAAGAAGGTCAATGTCAGCATTGGATAAGGTGACGGGCTCAGGAAACAACAGTCTCTGAGCGACCTCTGACTCCCCTCCTCTTCCAGCGTTTAAATACCCTTCATATAAAACACGTTCGTGGGCCCTCTTCACATCAATGATCAGCAAAACATCATCTTTAGACGTCACGATATACTTGCTCTGTAGCTGGAATATTTCATCCAACTTCAATGCCGTTTTCCCTTCTGTTATTGAATGTAAAGAGGATTCCTGTTCAGGTTCCGACACTTCAATGGCGGGGCTGTTATAAAACGCATCAATGTCTTTGGGGATGGCACTTGGTGACTTCCGATAGGGACTTGACGTTTTGTGGTTTCCAGATGGGGATTTTGAGGGAGAAGATAAAAATGGATTGTAATCCGCATTCACTTGAACACGAGGTTCAGAGACGAATTTCCCTTGAGGCAAACCTTCGATAGATATGCTCAACTCGGATTCAAAATCCAACGATGGAGATACGTTGTGTTGTCCCAATCCACGTTTAATGGCAGAACGCAGGAATGCAAAAATGATTTGGTCTTCCTCAAACTTGGCTTCCATCTTCGTCGGGTGAATATTCACATCAACTTTTGATGGATCTACTTCCAGAAAAATGGTGTAAAGTGGAAAATTCCCAGGGGTGAGAACGCCTTCATAGGCCTTCATAATCGCACGGTGCATCAGTGGATGCTTAATAAACCTGCCGTTGACAAAAAGAAACTGCTCCCCACGTGTCCGACGTGAAAAAGAAGGCTTACCGACAAATCCTGAAATCTTTACGACGTCTGTTTCTTCATCTATAGGCACCAAACGCTCATCGTGTTTTACGCCAAAGATTGCGACCACTCTTTGTCTTAAAGTTCCTGGCTTGAGATTAAAAAGATCGTTCCCATTGCTTTGAAGGCGGAAACTCAGCTGCGGATGAGCCATTGCGATCCGTTGGAATTCATCTACGACATGCCTTACTTCGACTTGGTCAGATTTCAAAAAGTTGCGTCTGGCTGGCACATTGAAGAAGAGGTTCTTGACCGAGAAGGAACTCCCTTCTGAACAAGATATGGGTTCGCTTTCGGTAAACTCATCCCCCGATACACAAATTTTCACACCCATTTCAGCTCCTGACTCTCGGGTCTTAAGTTCGACGTGTGAAATGGCCGAAATCGAGGCGAGCGCTTCTCCACGAAATCCTTTTGTCACAAGCGAAAGAAGGTCATCAGCAGAAGTAATCTTCGAGGTGGCATGACGCAAAAAACATTTCCTGGCATCCTCCTCACTCATCCCCTTGCCATTGTCAATGACCTGAATCAAAGTCCTTCCAGCATCCTTTACAAAAACAACGATCTCAGTTCCTCCAGCATCTACGGCATTCTCCACCAGCTCCTTAACGACAGAAGCAGGGCGGCCTACCACCTCCCCAGCAGCAATTTGGTTTGCTACCTGATCAGATAATTGAACGATATAGTCAGCCATTGTCTCTAATAAATTCTAACATTTCACCGAATTCAGTTTTTTCTGTCCAGATTAAAATTCGATATGCAACATACACCAAAACAACCGCGATTAACACCACCCGGAGGTTCGCCCTTCTGGCATTTTTCCTGACTTTGTCTTTACCCGCACCTGAACTCCTGCGAAACCTGATGTCAGACAGGCGATTACTTTCAGGTATTTCCTCACCCTTTTCTTTCGCTATCTCAGCATCAATTCTAATCTTTCGTTCATCCCATTCAGGACGACCGTCAGGCAGATGACGTGATTTAAAAACGAATGTTCGGGGTTTCGTTCTCACATTGCGGAACATGCCCCGAAGCTTAGGTGCTTCCATAGAGGCGAATTTACGCGCATTTATGAGTCAGACCCTAGATTTAAAGCCCAATTATTTAACACTGAATCAACATCCTTTCCACAATCAAAACGACCCAGTATTTTATGCAAAACCCGCTCCAAAGAGGCGTCAGGACAAGAGGCACCACTCGTTAATAGAATAGTTGGAACTCGCTCTAAATCAAATAGTTCTGACATAAATCCCTCACTCGAAACGAGCGCCTGTTTGTGGATGTCAAAGTGTTCGATCACGCCACCCTCCTTCATCTCTAGTTCGTTTCTAATGAAAAAAGTAGGTTTCTTTTTTTCACAAATTTCTACAATGTGACTTGTATTGGAACTGTTGTATCCTCCGACAACAATGACCAGATCGGCTCCTCCCTCATCTAATGCACCGAGTGTGGCCTTTTGATTGTCATTCGTCGCATAACACAATGTGTCCTTCGTATTCGCAAACCCTTTAGATGCCTTTTTTAACAGGTCCGCAATTTCTTGCGTTTCGGAGGCAATCATCGTTGTTTGGTTGACAACACCTATGTTTTCTAAATCTCTTGAAAACTCAAAACCCGGACTTACTCTCCCGTGAAACATTTCAGAAAACGTTTTTTCTACATGTACCGCATCTTTATTTGCCATCAAAGAGGCAAGGGCAAGGGCTTCGCCTAGATCCGACACAACCAATGCAGCACCGGCTTGAGAAGCGTGGGAAAAGGTAGCGCGCGTTTCTTCGTGGTCTGGCTTACCGTGAATAATCACCGTATAGTTTTCATCTCCTAGCTTATAAGCCCGATTCCACACCCGTTCGACAAACGGGCATGTCGTGTTGTATTTCTTGCAATCAACGCCTATCGCATTCAATTTGGCCTCCATTTCTAAAGAGGTCCCAAAAGCAGGAATGATGACAATATCGTCTAGCTGTACTTCACTTAAAGGTGTCAACTCAAGCCCTTTTGTATCCATCAAGAATCTAACTCCCCTGCTCTCAAGATCTTCGTTGACTTCTGGGTTGTGAATCATTTGGCTTAACAGAAAAATACGCTTGCCTGGATTTTCGAAAATCGCCTTGTATGAAATTTCAATCGCATTTTCTACACCGAAACAAAACCCGAAATGTCTGGCCAGCTGAATTTTCACGGGCCCAAAATCCAGCAAGGTCGGAGAGAAATCTAACTTTCTGGCATCCAATTCCTTACGCTTATCCTTTACCTTACTGATAATCGGACTCTTAAAATGATCTGGTATATCAAAACTACGCATGTGGCGAAAATATATCTAAAAACTTCGTATCACACGAAACATTTTTAGGAAGTCATCGTATTTATGTAAATATTTGCAAACCTTGAATGGAATAAAGGGGATCTAAAAAAGAAGGGGCTTCGGCCCCTTTTTTATTGAATGTCTTTTGTCTCTTGGAACTTTTGTTTTAGTGCATCACTCCAAATCCCATCCGATTTCCTTGCAAATTCCTTAAGTTTCCTCAAGACCTTGTGTTTGTTAAACGCTTTGCCGTGTAACGATTCAAGCGCAATGATTTGAATCAAAGGCCCTTGCAAAAGGGGTTCATATGTGAAAACAGGCCACTTTTCTGTCTCAATTTCCACACGGACCTCAGAACTGTTTGCGATCCATTCAAGCGTCCAAGCATCGATTGCCGGCATATAGTCCTCACAATCTTCGACACCTCTGTTAAGACGCCATTCTAAAGCTTCTACAACCCAACTTTCAGTCGCCACACCATCTTCAGGCCAATCTGGAGCACCGCCACAGATCATGCAAGCAAAGCACCACCAAGGTGAAATAGAAGTAAACAAAAACATCATATCACTTAAAGCTCTCTGTGATTTTCTTTAAATACTACTCCAAGCTTTTCTAATTTGGGTAAAAGCACTTCGTAGTAAGTCGAAGATACGGGAATTTCAACTCCCACCCTATCAAATCCCCCTCCAACCAACATATGCTCAGCAGCCAAAGCCATTGGAAGCCCAACTGTATCAGACATCGCAGTATACATTGAATCTGTCCCTTCTAAAGAAAATTCTGATGTCCTTTCAAACCTCTTCCCGTCTTTTTTATATTCAAAACGGTGCCACATGACAACCATATCTCTGTCGCCATCTTCCAAAACCCATTTTTTCACAAGATGCGCCTCTAAAATTTGGGCCGGAGTCCCTTCCACCAACGATGGCCCAGACTCCAGGTCAAATAGACCGAGCCATTTCAGCCGTTCATTTGTTTCATGATCGCTCACAACGGTTGCATTTATCGCATCAGACACGCTCATGTCAGCCGTCTTTGCAGGAAGAAACGAACGGGTCCACTCACTCCATGAGATCCCCTTACTCCAAGACAACTGAACGTCATCACGAACCATTCCAAGTTGAACGAGAATATCCCATGAACGACAAAACCCATCCACCCTCAGTGTTCCCCTGATTAACGTTTGGATCCCTGCCAAACCGTAAATCTTCTCATACGCCAAGGAGTCTCGGTTTGGATATCCTTTGTAAAGACATCCATCTATATTGACGGGTCGAAGTCGTCTGAAAACGCGATGCGGCGGTTCGAGCTTCACTCTGCCGTTGTCTTTAAACGTCGCTGAACCTCCTTGGCCAGCGAGAATAATATTTCTGGGATTCCACGATATTTTATAATGCCATGGGTTGTTGTCGGACTCCGTCGCAACCAACCCGCCACAATAAGACTCAAAACCGATCATCTCACCACCATCAGCTTTGATTTCGTCTATGACCTGCATTGCACTCATGTGGTCAATGCCTGGATCCAATCCGATTTCATTCAGAACCAACACTCCTGCCTTGCGTGCTTCCGCATCAAGCGCAATCATCTCATCCGACAGGTAGCTTGGCGTAATGACTGAAACACCTGCCCGAATAGCCACCTTTGCAACACCTGCATGTAAAAAAGGAGGAACCATTGACATGACTAAATCTGCTTCCGCAATTCTTTTGTCACGTTCGGAATTGTCTGTTGAAGAAAGCTCAAATGCTTCTCCTCTTGGGTGACCGTCGATCTTCAATCTTGCAACTTGCAAATCAATGTCACCCACAACAACCCTCCATTCGCATTCTTCTGAGCGCATTAACAAATGCTTGATCAGGGTGCTACACGACCGTCCTGCACCTAAAACTAAAATCGACTTCATAGAAATACTGTATTAAATATTTGCATGAGCAAGGTACATTTCACAGTGCATCTTTAACTATGGCACGTATATTGTTTTCTTCACAATTAAGCATTCATCACATTCAAAACTATATTGCGACCTGAAAGAAATCAATATGAATAAAATTGTATCACTTATTTGGGTTCTAACGATAGGCCTTTTGTTGGGGTTGGGTTTGAGCAGTTGCAACGGTGCAAAAGCCTACACTAAAAAAGGAGCAAAAATGGAGTCCGCCGGAATGATCGATCAAGCCGCCGATTGTTATTTCACCGCACTTCAAAAGAAACCCGCTCATATCGATGCCTTGACTGGACTCAAGCGCACAGGACAGCAAGTATTATCTCGCATACTCGTGACTTTTGACCAAGCAATTCTCCTCAATAACAGACAATCTGCAATTGAATCATTTAAAAAGGCGGAAGGGTACAATAAAAAGGCCGCTGCGTTTGGTGTCACTCTCCTTTTCCCAGAGTCAAAAAGAGCGGTATATGAGAATGTGAAGAATGCACACGTAGAAGAGTTATATGGTGTCGCTACTGAACACCTCGAATCTAACCGATATGCTGAATCGCTGAAATTGTTTGAGGAAATCATATCTCTCATTCCGGCATACAAGGACGCAAAAAAACTTGCTGACTATTCATTTTGTAAGCCCGCATATGAACTCGGAATCCAAGCCATGGAGAACAATCTCTACCGGACTGCCTATGAGGAGTTTGACAAGGTATACAAAAGAGATGCGTCATTTGAAGACGCAAGTCAAATCAGAGAGGAAGCACTGATCGCTGGCAGGTTCACGATTGCGCTTATGACGTTTAAAAACGGTTCAAACCGAAGAAACATCAACACCAAGCTTAGCTCGACCGTAGAGGAACTCCTCTTGAATTCAAATGACCCATTTCTCATGGTTGTAGATAGGGAGTCCTTGGAGTTGATTCTTCAAGAACAACACCTCGAGCTGTCGGGATTGACTTCAGGTTCGGAATTAGAAATCGGTTCTATTCTCGGAGCAAAAGCAATCTTAAAAGGAACAGTCACAGACTGCTCTATTTCTACGACACCTCTCAGGCACGACAACAAAAGAGGATATCAAAGATACCGCGTTGAAACAGTGGATGCTGAAGGAAAGAAGGGCTACACAACAAAATACAAATCTGTAGGTTACGCAGAGTACTACCAATCAAATGAAGCATCTATGTCATTTACGCTCAAACTTATTTCGATGGAAACAGGAGCCATCCTTTCGAGTGAAACAGTGAAAACAACCAAGTCAGATCAAGTCAGATACATCAAATATGGTGGTGAGGCTGCCTACTTGTACGCTGCCAACACAAATGGCTCAGTAAACACTTCTTCCAACAGTCACAACCAGATTGTAAGCTTGACAAATGAGCGTAGAGATTTAAAAAGTGACAATCTATTGGTGGATGACATGACAAAGGTGATTGCATCTAAAGTCCAAACTGAGATTGAGTCAATTATACAAGACCAAGTCAAATGATGTCAAAAATAACACCGTCTCATTTCCTGTCTCCTGCATTGCTCCTGTTGGCCGTGAGCTGTTTTGTTCTGATGACAAGTGGATGTTCGGGATTAAAAAACGCTACAGAGGAAAAACCCATATGGACGATGGAAAGGCCAAACACGCCGACCCACTACATTGGCATATCTTGGGTTTCGAAGGTTGAATTCCCATACAAAGCAAAGGAAGTTGCAAGAGAAAATGCCCTCAACGCTCTCGCACAGGAGATTCGGGTCAAGGTCAGTTCAACTTCACTTATGTCCACCCTTCAAGTGAATGATTGGGTCGATCAAAGTTTTGCAGAAAGCATCGAGTCTACGGTTGTTGAAGATCTTGAGGGATACAACCTCATAGATGAATACGAAAACAAGGATGAAGTATTTGTGTACTACAGTTTGTCAAAAGCAGCGTACGCCAGAATCTTAGAAAACAGAAAACAGGCGACACTTGGCGTGGCATACGGGCACTACTTAGACGCCTCAAGAAAGCACTCAGAAGGCGAGATCTCCGTTGCCGTAGAAAGATACCTTATCGGACTAGATCACATGTCAGGGTATCTGGGTGAACTCAACCCCTACACAGGAGAAGACGGCGCTGTCTTTGATCTTGACAGAGCATTATTTAATGGACTTTCAGACTGTATCAGTCAGCTTGAAATTGCAAGCGCAGATGAATTGTCTGCAATCGCCATCTCCCTTGAAAACGGATATACAGGCGAGTACTCCGTGACAGTGACTTCGAATGGCAAAGCTGCAGGTGGGATTTCTCTGAATTACAAATACGATCGAGGGTCAATCCCCGCAAGAGGAAGCACTGTCACTTCAGGGAACGGAAAGGCCATCATTGTCATGAATGGTTTCGATCCAGGGACGACAAGGAGCGAATTAATCATCGAAGTCAACTTGGCCTCTCTCAAGTCGATTCTATCTTCCACAAGCCCCTTAGCTCCACTCGTAAAGGGATTGAAATCAACACCTCTGAGAATCCCAATTGCGCTAGAATCCCCTAAAGTTCGAGTTGTGGGAGACGAGTTAATGTTTGGAATCAAAAAAGATAAAAATATTTTCATTGCAGCACTGCGGGCAGCCCTGTCTGAACAAGGAGTCGAAATTGTAGAAGAATCCTATTCTGGTTCAGACGCGCTTACACTTAGGGTCTACGCAGACACCAAAGCCGGTGGAGCAGGAGCTGGGATGTACACAGCGTATTTAAATGCAACTTTAGAATTACTCGACACTGATCAGAAGCTGGTCATGGCGAGAGATTTCGAGAGAATCAAAGGAGTGCAACTCGACACAAGTCGGGCAGGAGATGAAGCCTATCGAAAAGCAATAAATAAAATCAGGGGACGGTTTATCGAATCGTTTATTCAGGCCTTATATCAATAGAATTTTGTATTTTGGCACAATATCTGCTTGTTATCTTTCACAAGAAATAAATTAAATATCAAACCAATATCATTTACCATGAAAAACATTCATTTTATATTAATCGCAACAGCTGGAATAGCCACAGCTCTAACAGGGTGCAAGGGAACGCAAGGAATTACACCTGCGCAGAATGGAGAAACCGTAATCATCGAATATTGCGCTGGATCGGAATACGAAAGCAGCTCTGAATATTTCCGCGCATCAGGATCAGCGACTTCTCCAGACAGAGAAATAGCGAAGAAAATGGCAAAAAACAATGTACGTGCTGATTTGGGCGGAATGATTGGGGTGACCGTTTCTGCAGTTGCAGAGAACCATGTCAACCAAACATCATATGGTGACAAAGATCAAACGACAGGTGTGTTTAACGAGATCGCGAATACAACTGTGAAAGAAACATTGCGAGGCGCTGTTCCAATCTGTGAAAAACTCACACAAAGGGCAGACGGAAAGTTTGTGTTTTATATCGCATATGAACTTAGTGGAGAACAAATTTCTCAAGCATACAGTGAGCGTCTATCTAATGACGAACGCATTATGGCAGAATTTAACTACGAGAACTTTAAGGAAACTTTTAACGCTGAAATGGCGAAACGTCAGTAGGCAAGGATTCGCGTTAAAACCTGTTTAACCAGTTACTCAGCATCACCCTTCCATCTGGGGTGAGAACAGATTCAGGATGGAATTGGAAGCCCGAAATGGGCAGGGATTTGTGGCTTAGGGCCAGAATCATTCCCTGTTCAGTTCGGGCTTCTACCATCAGGACTTGAGGAAGGGATTTCTCCTTTGCAACCCAGCTGTGGTAATGTGCCACTTCACATGGGAATTGTACGTTTTCAAAAAGCCCGTTTTTCTTGTCATATTGTTCAGACAAAATCATTCTGCCTACGCGGCCGTGCAATACTTCGCGCATGTTCTCCAATTCCCCGCCGAAATATTCAACAATCGCTTGAAACCCGAGACATACGCCCAACACAGGTTTCTTGTTCTTGACACAGAAATCCAGGACCACCATCAACATAGGAGCCTCAGCAGGCATGCCCGCACCCGGAGAAAGAACAACAGCCACGAACTGAGACAAGAACGCTATTTGTTCCTTTTCATCAACAGGGAGCTCTTCAGCCCTGGCGACCCTCACATCCGCGCCTGCTCTTTCAAGGTCGTGAGATAGATTCCAGGTGAAAGAATCGTGATTATCGAATAGAAGTATATGCATTTGAGGAAAATGTTCCCTTAATTAGCAGCAAAGATATTCTTAAAGACATTTCAATGAAAAACCATTTACACTCCGAAGATGCTGCCAAGCCTGTAGCGTCATATTCTCAGGCAGTTAGAGCAGGTGAATTGGTTTTTGTAAGCGGATGTATTCCACTTAACCCTGCCACGGGAGAACTCGTTGCTGATTCCATCGAAACCGCGACAGCTCAGTCATTGGCAAACGTTAAAAGCATTCTTAACGGCGCAGGACTCGGGTTAGAAAACATTGTGAAGGCTTCCGTGTTTATGATCAACTCCGACGATTACATGGGGATGGATCAAGTGTATGCTTCTACGCTTCCCAAACCATACCCCGCACGTGAGGCGATTTTTGTGGCGGGGCTTCCGAAAGGCGCCATCGTTGAAATAAGTGTCATCGCAAAAGTGAATTAAAAAAGGAAGTCGCCGTTCCCTCCCCTCGTTTCAATTTTAATATCCTTGAGGAGAGCAGATTTAATGTTGAGCTTGAGCGCAAAACTTTGTCTCGTCCCGAAAGGAATCCAATTAAAAGTAAACTCCCAACAATGTAAATCCCAGTGTACATTTATTGCAGTTGGCGTAAATTCTCGGTATTTGATGTCATAGCCGGTTTGGACAGCCAGGTCCCATTTTGAGAACAACTTCACGCCTCCCCTCATCGCGATCCCGTGACGGATGGACGTCGTGTCAGATTGCTGAGAAGTGTCGAAAACACGGTTGAGATTCATCGTGTAATCTAACCTCATGTTCCACGGATATCCTTCATCGTTGCCCCCATTAAAAGTCGTCCCTAGAGAAGCCGTCGCTCTTTTTAACCGGACGGGTTTGGCATTTTCGGAGCTTGCGAGAAAAGCAGATATTTCCGTCCCCAAAGAATCACGTTGATACGCCGAATGAGTCATGGTAACATTGAGATTCACCTTGTTAAATAAACTCGTGAATCCCCGCGAAGAAATGTCTGAAAGCTGCAATGAATCGGCCAGGAAATTATAGCTTGCGGACGATGTAAAACTGTCAATAATTTTCACCTTTTTAATTTCTCCTGATTCTGAGTCAATGATTTTTGCTTCTAGGTTTTGGCCCAAAGAAAAATTCATCGCTCCGGATTCACGAAGATCCAATGGTGTAAAACGACTAAGCTCCCAAGGGTTCCATGTTAACTCCTGATCGTCTAAGGTGATCATTTGAGTACGTGTTCGTTCAGGCGTATAACTCAGGGAGAGACTTGGAGAGACCACATGCCGAATGGCTTGAATACGGCTGTCCTTTCCAAAGGAGAACATTCCATAAAATCTCGTATTCGCACTCAATGATGCACGCCAATCTCTGTCAGACGAAAATCCCCCAAGCGTGTCATTCAATTCGATGATGTTCCCCTCAACGTCATACACAAGTGATTTGTTCAGTTGCGAGAACGACATGAACTCATCATATTGAAATGAAGGTGCGATTGTCAGAAAACCAAGCGCACTGCTCGAAGAAGCAGAAATGCTATGTTTCAGGCCGTTTGAAATACGCATGTTACTGAAATCTAATGCGGCCAGAGACGAATCTGCAATCTCACCAATGTTTTCGAATCGAGAGCTGTAACTCACAGAAACCCCATCGAGTAATTTCATTCGTCCTTTTTCAATTCCCAAGAGATCACTGAAGGAACGTCGACCCATCGTGAGAGCCGCAGAAGGGAGTGTGACGCTTACATTTCCAGTGACTGAGTTCTGAGAATGTCGGGCGCTCGTAGTCAGTGAAAATGGTGCGCGAGGAGAAGTATAACTCCACTGAATACTCGACTGAAAAGTATTCGACAAGTAATCCTCCATCGAGGAGTTTAGGTTTTCTTGGAAAATATCGGTGGACCCGAAATTTAGGGACGCTGAAAACCTTTGATTGGGACGTGCCTTGGGATCTTGCGTATGCGCCCATCTTACAAAAAAGTTGTTTTCAGCAGCAAAGCCTGGAAGTTCACGGAAACCACTCACTCTCCTGTTGTAACTGAGGGTGAAATTTCCGTTTGAACGGTATCGATAATTGTATTGGGAAATGTTTTTTGCGGCCCAGCTCCCCCCAGAATAGACATCGAATAAAAACCGAGTGTCCATATTGTCCCCAATAGGCAAGTAATACCCCATATCCTTCAAAAAGAATCCCAGATTACCTCCATCGCCATAACTTGGAAGCAGCAAACCATGGGAGCGCTTTTCTTTGTTCAATGGAAACCACGCAAAAGGAAGGGCAAAAGGTGTAGGTATCTTTCTGAATTTCAAATATAAGGGGCCCGAAACAACTTTGTCATCTGGATAAAGAATCGACTTTGTAAGGTGGAAATGAAAATGAGGATTGTCAGCGTCACACGTCGTGAATTTGCCACCTAAGACATGGATTTGGTCTCCGGGCAAACGCTTTGAATTTTCTGCATGAAACACGATCTCACCCTCAGTAGTGACTGCGTGGTGACTGTATCCTTTCTGTGTATTAAAATTATAGCACAATTGATCTTGCGTAAAAACCGATCCGCCTTGTTTAAATATCGGCCGGCCTGTCCAATTTCCCAGAGAATCCTGCGTTCCATAAGCACAAGCCTCTTTTAGATCAGTCTTATACACAACCCTATCCGCCGTGAGTTCAATGTCGCCACTTGTCACTTTTACATCACCATACAACCGAACCAAATTACTGTCCGCAATCATCACTATGCTATCAGAAGCAGTATATGAAAGGCCGTCATCTTGTCCCCAAACCTCACCATTTTTCAACATAAACAATAGGAAAAGGAAGAACATACCTTTCCCCAAATCTCGTATATGTGGTTTAATTTCGCGGTAATTCATGAAGCATCTAAAACAACCCTCAAAGCTACTTAAACCAGCGGTTCTTGCCCTAGCAATTGTTGCCGTTTTCGTTTCAGGTGCGTTTACACCTCTAGAACCAGCAATGGTAGTGGTTATTGACGCAGGACATGGAGGGAAAGATCCAGGAAATTTGGGAACCGGTAGATATTCTCTCACAGAAAAAGATGTAACATTGGATGTTTCGAATAAACTCGCAGAATACATAAGGAAAAAAATGCCCGATGTGAAAGTCATACTCACAAGAACAGGTGATTCATTCCCCAAACTCAGTTCACGCGTTAAAATTGCCAACAACGCCGAAGCTGACGTTTTTATTTCCATTCACTGTGATGCATTTACGACAGAAAATGCGCGAGGTTGTGGAACATATGTCATGGGAATGCACAAAACGGAGGAGAGTCTGAACAGTGCTATGCGAGAAAATGCCAGCATCTTCAAAGAGGACAATTATGAAGACAATTATGACGGGTTTGATCCAAACGATCCGGACACGTATATCGCTCTTTCGCTTCGACAAAACGTATTTATTGACAATTCGCTGCAACTTGGTTCCCTTATTCAAAATCAATTTCGAGATAAAGTAGGAAGAAAAGATCGCGGCGTCAGGCAAGCGGGCTACTATGTGATTTCATTTACTACAATGCCGAGTGTTTTGGTTGAGTTGGGATTCCTCACAAATCCAAACGAAGAAGATTTCCTACAGAGTGAAGACGGCAGGACATACATGGCATCTGCCCTTTTTCGAGCGTTTCGTGAGTATCGGAACATTCACAAACCTCAAATCACAAATGAACCTATCGTTGAGCCTGCAAATGAATCTGAGATCGAACCTAAGCCGCAACATACTGATGGAGTAACGTTTAGCGTACAGATTGCATCTTCCCCCACGGAACTTGATAAAAGTGACCCTGTTTTTAGAGGTCTACAAAACGTAGACATGTACCTTAGTGGCGGTCAATACAAATACACGACTGGTTTGTTTGGTGTCGCTGAGGATGCTCATGTCAAGAAAAGAGAACTGCGAGACCAAGGATTTAGTGGAGCATTTGTTGCGGCTTTCAAGGATGGTAAAAGAGTACCTATGTCGAGTATATTAGAGGAAATAAAGTCACCGTGAGTAAGGAACTAAAAACGAAGAGTATTTCGCAAGAATTCAAAATTGGCACCCTGATGATTTTGGGGGTGGCACTTCTGTTTCTTGGCATCAACTACCTCAAGGGCTTCAATCCATTAAGCAAGCAAATCACCCTTTATGCTGTCTACAGTAAGATTGAAGGACTGTCCGTATCTAATCCGGTGCTCGTCAATGGATTTAAAGTGGGACAAGTCTCTGACGTTGGATTTTCTGACAAAGGCGATGGATCCATCTTGGTCGAGTTTACCCTTGAAGAGTCTCAATTAAGAATTCCGATTGATTCGGATGCGAAAATATATTCTTCTGACTTATTTGGCACAAAAGCGATCAAGATTGAACCGGGAATTACACAATCTTACGCACAACCAGGAGATACTCTTTTTGCCTCTGTTGAGATGGACATCACTGAGGCAGTCAGAAAAGAACTCGAACCACTCAGAAGGAAAACCGAAGAACTCATCAAGGGGGTCGACGATATCCTTCTGAATATGAAAGCTGTATTTGATGACGATGCGACTCAGTCACTTCCTTCAGCCTTTGAAAGTTTACAAAGAACTGTGAGAACGCTTGAAAATACTGTAGACAACATCGATGGATTGGTTGTTGAAAACAGAATTATCTTTAAAAATGTGATGTCTAACATCGATGAAATCGCTCAAAACCTCAACGACAATAACACGCAGATCTCTAATATAATTACAAATTTCTCAGACCTAAGTGACTCTCTCGTTTCGGTAGACATTACACGTACGTTAGTCAAGGCGGAGAAAGCAATGGAGGAAGTCACAGCGGTAACCAACCGCATAAACAGTGGAGAAGGAACCATTGGGAAACTATTGGTAAATGACAGTCTTTATGATGGTTTGGTGGATACCAATACAGAAATTCAAGACCTGCTAGACGATTTGCAACTCAACCCATGGAAATATGTGAGGGTGAGTTTGTTTGGCAGGAAGCAAGATTCCAAGATGTCAAAAGGTGACATCAAACGTATGGAGAAGATGATACGTGAGGAGATGGAAAACCAAACAGACTGAATACGGAAATGATTATTGCTCATCTTGCACAAATAATTTTTGCTGCGATGTTAGGGACAGGGACTTTCCTGTTTGCCAAACGTGTCGCCTTTGTGGGGCGCAACATTAATATGGGACGTGACATAGACCTTTCAGACAGGAAGGCCGAGAGGTGGAAAACCATGGCTCGTGTTGCCATCGGACAAAGCAAAATGGTTGCCCGACCCGTCGCAGGAATCCTTCACATTTGTGTGTACGTCGGATTCGTGATTATTAATATCGAAATGCTCGAAATCGTATTAGATGGTCTGCTGGGTACGCATCGCATTTTTTCGTCTTTGGGGCCCATTTATAATGTATTAATTGCCATCTTCGAAATTCTTGCATTTGCTGTTCTGGTGGCCTGCGCAATATTTCTTGTCAGGCGAAATGTCCTTGCGATTGCAAGGTTTAAGTCCCCTGAAATGGGTGGATGGCCATCAATGGACGCCAACATTATACTTGTTGCAGAGATTGTATTGATGTTTGCCTTCCTGAGCATGAACGCAACAGATGCTATCGCTCAAAGTCTCGATTTAGATCACTACGTAAAGGCAGGAAGTTTTCCGATAAGTCAATTCCTGGTTCCTCTTTACGAAGGTTTGAGTGAGGCTGGAATTGTCATCGCGGAAAGAGGGTTTTGGTGGTTGCATATCGCAGGTGTGATTTCATTTTTAGTGTACGTGCCCTACTCAAAGCACTTTCATATTTTACTCGCGTTCCCGAACACGTACTACTCTAACCTAAACGAGAGTGGAACGCTGAACAACATGGCATCGGTTAAAAAGGAGGTCGACCTCATGATGGACCCCACTGCTGACCCATATGCGACTCCACCTCCACCCGAAAATGATGCTGAACCTGAAACACCACTCAGCTTCGGTGTGAAAGATGGCACTGATTTAAACTGGAAACAAATCATGGAGTCCTACTCATGTACGGAGTGCGGAAGGTGCACTTCTGTATGTCCAGCGAGCATGACTGGAAAACTTCTCTCTCCCAGAAAGATCATGATGGATTGCAGGGATCGAGTGGATGAAATCGGACACAATCGGGATGCCAACGACGGTGAATTTAAGGACGACGGGAAGACGTTGCTTGGGAGTTTTATCACTGAAGAGGAACTTTGGGCCTGTACTTCATGCCAAGCTTGTGTGGATGCTTGCCCTATTAACATAAGTCCCATGGGAATCATTCTAGACATGCGCAGAAGTTTAATTATGGAGGACAGCAAATCGCCCGAGACCATCACAAATATGTTTAACAACATAGAAAACAATGGTGCACCGTGGGCGTTCCCGGCTGCATCTCGAGGAGACTGGATCAAAGATGCCTAGAACGATGCGTATAAATATACTTTTGAGATGAATACATTTAAGGTTCCTACAATGTCGGAGATGATCGCTGAAGGCAAAGCGCCTGAGGTGCTGTTTTGGGTGGGATGTGCCGGCAGTTTTGACGACAGAGCAAAGAGAATCACGAAAGCCATCGCCCAAATATTACATCATGCACAAGTTAGTTTTGCGGTCTTGGGGGCTGAGGAAAGCTGTACTGGAGATCCCGCAAAAAGAGCCGGAAATGAATTCCTTTTCCAAATGCAAGCAGCGACAAACATCGCTGTACTCAATGGTTATGGAATTAAGAAAATAGTTACGGGGTGCCCACACTGCTTCAACATCATGAAAAATGAGTATCCTGAGTTGGGAGGCGAGTACGAAGTGATGCATCACAGTCAGTTTATCGCCACACTTATTTCAGAGGGGAAAATTACATTGGCAGATGACCATCCATTTAAAGGAAAACGCATTACGTTCCATGACCCCTGTTATTTGGGCCGAGGAAATGGAGAGTACGAAGCACCTCGATCTGTCATAGAAGCACTTGATGCAGAACTCGTGGAAATGCGCCGTTGTAAATCGAAGGGACTCTGTTGTGGAGCGGGAGGTGCACAAATGTTTAAAGAAGCGGAAAAAGGCAACAAGGAAATTAACGATCAACGTACAGAAGATGTTTTGGAGACTTCAGCTGCAATTGTGGCTACAGGATGTCCTTTCTGTAACACCATGATGACTGACGGCGTTAAGAGTGCTGAAAAATCCGACACAGTGAATGTGCAAGACATCGCAGAGATGATTGCGTCCGCAGTGAGTATTGTACCAGAATAAACAACTTAAGACATGTTATTAAAAGAAAAAATTGCGATTATAACGGGAGCATCTCGGGGAATCGGAGAATCCATAGCCAGATCTTTCATCGCACAAGGCGCAACTGTTGCTTTTACATATATAGGCTCTGATGAGAAAGCAAAAGAACTGGAGAAATCTCTCACGGCCGGAGGAGGTCAGGCGCGGGGATTTAGGTCAGATGCATCAAAAATGGAAGATGCCGAAAATCTCATAAAAGAGGTTCTGGAGATATACGGAGGAATAGATATTGTTGTAAACAATGCCGGCATCACCGATGACACATTGCTGATGCGAATGTCTGAAGACCAGTGGGACAGAGTGATGAATGTGAATTTGAAAAGTTGTTTCAATCTCACAAAGTCTGTACTTCGGACGATGCTTAAAGCACGTTCAGGCTCCATCATAAATATCAGTTCGGTCGTGGGCGTTCAAGGGAACGCAGGCCAGGCGAATTACGCAGCATCCAAAGCAGGCATCCTGGGTTTCACGAAATCTGTCGCCCTAGAGCTCGGATCGAGAAACATTCGATGCAATGCAATAGCGCCAGGTTTTATTGAGACCGAGATGACCGGAAAATTAGATGAAGCGACTGTGCAAGGATGGCGTGATGCAATTCCTCTCAAACGAGGTGGATCTCCAGAAGACGTGGCAAACGCGTGCATTTTCCTCGCAAGTGATATGAGTTCTTATGTTACTGGCCAAACCCTGAATGTGTGTGGCGGAATGGTTACCGCTTAAACTCAAAATAATTGTGAGCTCCATTTGGCCTGACATTCTCGTAGACGTTCCTCTCTGGAAGTGGTTCATTGCTCTCGCAGTGGCACTTGGATTAACGTTGCTTAGATATGCGATAGGATCGGATGGTCCGCAGAAATCATGGATGAGATTTGGGCTTGGATTGTTAAGACTCACCGTACTCGGTTTGCTCTGCTTTTTACTCTTAGAGCCTATCCTGAAGATGATCACAGTAGAGACCGAACCAGCTACAGTGCTTCTGGTTCACGATGGCACATCGTCCCAGTGGGTAGGAAAAGATAGCACCCTGAACAGGTTGGCACTTGCAGACTGGGTGAACAAAGCTCCCCGCCCATTTGTTGAAAAAGGATTCGAAGTAGAAAACTACATTTTCGGAACCCAGCTGGTGGGTTTAAACACGACTGAATGGCAAGATTCAGCTCAAAGTGCTCAACTTTTATTTGACAATCCACGCACGGATATCGGATCGGCTTTAGAAGGGCTTCGCGATAAATTTTCGCACAGAAATATAGCGGGCGTTATTTTCACTACAGATGGATTGAGCAACAGAGGACGCGATCCTGAATTTGGCTCCCAGTTATTAGAAGTGCCGCATTTTTTTGTGGGCACAGGAGATACTACAGCCCTAAGAGATATTCAAGTTTCAGAACTTCTATGCAACGAGGTTGCATATCTCGGAAACACGTTTCCACTGGAAGCGAAAATACAAGCGCGGGGATTTGAAGGTGAGTCCGTGATCACATCCGTCCATATCAATGGTGTTCTGAAAGAAGAAAGGATTTGGACTGTAAATGCTCCATTGGATTCAGAGAACATCCAGTTTGAGCTTGATGCATCCACAACTGGCACATTCAAAATTGACGTTGCCAGCAGGTTACAAGGTGGACAAAATGAAGCCTTGATCGCAAACAACTCAAAATCGACATTCATTGATGTCCTCGAAAGCAAGCGCAAAGTATTAATTGTAGCAAACGCTCCTCACCCAGATGTCGCAGCGATTAGAAATGCTGTGTCTGCAAACAAACACCAAACCGCAGAGGTGATTTTCTCAAGTGAATTACTCAACTTTGAAAACGCAAGGACCGACATCCTTCCAAAGCATGACATTCTAATCCTACACAACATCCCCAACAGAGTCTCTCCGGTGCCTTCTTCAATTTCTGAGGCCATCGTTTCGGACACACCCATCTTCTTCATCGGAGGAGCTATCTCTGATTTATCCCAGCTACCTATTGAACGAACAGGAGTGGTGATTGAAGATTCGGACCTGTTAGAGACTGTGGAAGGATTTCCCAACCCTGGGTTCTCGCTTTTCTCCACACCCGAAGCGATGACATCCCACCTCATGACTTGGGCGCCTGTCAACACAATCTTTGGTGAGGTGAAGGCATCTGGGTCTCTGGAAGTTCTGTTGTACCAAACACTGGGCGCATTGAAAACCCAGTGGCCACTTTGGGCATTCAATAAGGACGCTGCAGGGAGACGTAGTGGAATCTTCTTGGGCGATGGGATATGGAGATGGAGAATGGAAAATTTCCTACGTGACGAGAACTTTGATGTTTTTGACGATCTCATCAACGGATCGATACAATATCTGGTGAGTCGAGACGATATTAGACGCTTTCGAGTTGAAGCTCCATCAAAACTCGATGAAGACGAACGGGTGAGGTTTTCTGCCCAGGTGTATGATGCCTCCCTCAAGCCCACTACAGAAATAGATATCCCGCTTACGATTAGAAATAAAAACAATCAAGAATACGATTATTATTTCTCCGTCTCAGAAAAGAGATACCGTTTAGATTGTGGAAGGCTATCTCCAGGTGAATACACATGGAGTTCATCATGTCTACTCGATGGCGAAATTTATGAAGAAAACGGTTCTTTTGTCATTACTACCTTAAAAGCTGAGATGAGCTCACTTCCAGCAAACCATGGTCTTCTAAAAAGATTGAGCGTCAAATCAGGAGGTGTATATCTCGGGGCATTAAGTTCTTTAAACGTTAATAATAGCAAATGGAGTGAAATAGTTTTGGGACAAACTCAAAAGAGAAGCATCTTGCATGAATTTACAGAACGTGTTGACTTAATTCGGTTTGATCTCATTTTGTGGATTGTTATTGCAGCATTGTCTATTGAATGGGTGGTGAGAAGACGCCAAGGAGGATATTAATATCAGAATTTAATAAAACATTTTAAGAATTTAAATAAATACATTTTACCATGTCAACACAACAAGAAGCAGAAAAGAAACGAATCAAACTTATCGTTGGTTCTGCATTAATCATTCTACCCATACTCTTTCTATGGAGCTCATTAACGTACACAATTAGTTCAGGACATGCGGGTCTTATTTTCCACACTTTCGGCAACGGGGTGGATGCTGAAGCGCCTGCTATAACCAGTGGATTTCACATTAAAGCTCCATGGGACAAAGTATACGAATACGAAATAAGACAACAAGAGCTTTTTGAAAATCTTGAAGTCCTTTCCTCCAATCTACTTAAGATCAAGCTGGACATGACCGTCTTCTATCAGCCGACTTACGATAAGCTGGGCTATTTAGAGATCGAAAGAGGAAGCCGCTACGAATCAAAGGTTATTCAGCCTGCAATGAGAGCTGTTGCCAGAGAGGTGATTGCTCAATATCTGCCTGAAGAATTTAATACAACAAAAAGAGAAGAGATTCAATTGGAAATCGAAACGCGTTTGGAAGAAAAGCTCTCAAACAACTACATCCAACTGAATGATGTTCTTATTAGAAACATCGAACTCCCTCTCACCTTAGAACAAGCGATCGAAAGAAAGCTTCAACAGGAACAAGAGTCTTTGGAATACGAATTCCGTATAGAGAAAGCCTCTAAAGAAGCGCAACGCAAGAGAATAGAAGCTGAAGGTATCCGAGATTTCCAGAACATCGTCTCTCAGAGTATTTCAGATGAACTACTCCAATGGAAAGGCATTGAGGCCACTACCATTCTCGCTGAAAGCAACAACGCGAAGGTGGTCGTCATCGGATCTGGAGACAACGGTCTTCCGCTTATTTTAGGAGGCAACTAAACAGACCCCGTAAAAATATTGACCCAGCAAAAAGGTTCGCTACTACAGCGAACCTTTTTTAATGCTTCATACTTAAGCTTTATGCTTACATGTAGAGTGGGGAATTGATTAACCAACTGGATTCAAAACCCAGTCAATTTATAGTCGAACTATGCGACTATGCTTTCTCAACGAGAAGACCAGCTTCTTTGGCGCGATTCATGGCGTTCACGATACCGATTTTATTAATCGTACGCATCGCAGCTACGGATACACGTAACGTTACCCATCTATCCTCTTCTACAATATAAAAACGTTTGCGTTGAAGATTTGGATAAAAACGACGCTTCGTCCTCGCTTTTGAGTGACTTACGTTGTTTCCAACCATCACTTTCTTTCCTGATATCTGACAAATACGGCTCATGACTAAAAATTTAGGACTGCAAAGAAACGACTTTTTTCGTATTCAACCAACACTTACCACATGTCTCTTCACTGTTTCTTCAATATAATCAAAAGTCTTACGAACAACGGCTTCCACAATGGCATTTCTATCGCCTTCAAAAGACATTGTCCATGACTCGCAAAAGCCCGGCCCTGCTATTGAAATACACACTGTTCCGACTGGGGTTTCAACAGTCCCTCCATCAGGACCAGCGATACCAGATGTGGCAATCGCAAAATCAACATTTAATACTTTTCTACATCCTTGTGCCATTTGCGCAACGACTTCCTCACTTACAACGCCCTTATCTGCGATTGTTTGTTCACTCACTCCTAAAACAGACACCTTCACATCTTCTGCATACGCGACAATGGCACCACGGAAATATCTGCTGGAGCCAGGAACGGAGCTAATCGCCTTCGCGATTGCTCCGCCCGTTAAACTCTCAGCAGTTCCTATCGTTAAAGAGGTCTGTATAAAGCTAGTCAACTGCAAGACGTACAACTGTATTTACATCTCCCTGAGAGATCTCTACGAGGTAAATACCTGAAGACAGATCGGACACGTTGACGTTCTCTACCATAGAGGTCGTGTTCCAGTGACGAATCGTGCGGCCGTTAAAATCAACGATTCTCACGGAATGCGTGCCAGGTCGATCAATGACAATATCGAGAGATGAAGAAGCTGGGTTAGGATATATCATGACTTCCCCATCTTCAAATGGTTCAGAAACGCCTACCCAGTCATTGAATTCGATGTCAGAACAGTCTCCCAAGTCGGCAACTGCAACTCTAAGATGAACAATGTCATTTAAATCTACGGGATCCTCGTCGCCACGAACATGAAGACCAGGCTCAAAGTCTCTTTGGTAAACAATTTCAAGGTGGTCAACTACGTCTGGAGCCAAAGATCCAAAAACTGATTCATACCCATCAAAATCAAGGTCAGGCGTTAAATCACATGCATCTTCAGTATTCCACGTTGAACCATTGTCCATTGAATTTACCAAATACAAATGACGGTAGTTCTGAGACCCTGTAGTGTAGTCCTCTCGTATTGCAGAGTAGGTGACAAACAAATCACCTGCTTCATTGGATCCCATACTTGGAATCCCAGCAAGGTTGACAAAATACGCAGCGATTTCATCTTCAAGATCAAGAACCCCACTTTCATCGATGTCATAAGCGTATGCAATAGTCAAAGAGCTATCGATGCCATAACTCTGATTCCAGTACTCGAGACCATTAGTGCCAGGGAAGAAGCTGAAGTTATCGTCAACGGTATCTGCGTCCATGTAATACATTCCACCGAAAACAACATGTACCAAACCGTTTTGGTCTACATGCACATCCCCAGCCCCATCTGAATTGAGATACTCTTGGAATATTCCATCTTCATCGAAGTCCTCACCTTCATCCACTGGAAGTCCCATGTCAATCACGTAATTATCTACTGGGAAATCAATAACAGGTGTGTACTCCCAGTTGTCTCCATTGTCCTCAGAGATCATCACGAATGTATCCATGAGGTCATTGAATACTGTGAATGCAACGACTCCGTCACGCCCATGTATTGCGTAAGTATCTCCGCTGAAACCGACAAAATTCGTGGTGTCTAAAGCAGGAAACGTTGACTGCTCCCAGGTAACCCCTGCGTCCAGTGAACGGTAATACAGAAGAGCGCCATCTTGCCCTTCATACAACACTCCTCCATTCGCTACGGGTGTCGAAACACCAATCACATGAATCGTGTTTCCGTCTGGACCGCTTGTCGCTACTCTAGGCCAAAGAACGCCAGATGGACCCTCCATTGGGATGCTCATCTCAGTCCAAGCATCACCACTTCCTGCTGCTCGTGAGGTCATTAGAAAAGGAGTGTCAATACCAGGGTGTGTGATACTTAACTCCACACCCGAACCCGTGTGAGCGATAGAAGGCCAACCACATCGTACACTTTCTATTCTTTCGTAAGGTTGCTCTTCCCATACTTCTCCATCAAAGAAATTATATCCAGTCCCTCGATCCGGAAAAGTGCCCGTTTCGAGACTCATGTTCCAACCTGCACTAACCGCACTCCCAGACCCTACGAGTCTATCGTCAATTGCAGCATTTGTTTGAAGATCGTATTGTGTTAATCCTATAATTTGTCTTTGCACAACCAAAGCACGTGTTTGAATGTTTTCAAGTTGTCCAATCTTACCTTCTTGAGAGAAAGGCATTTGTGGGACTTCTGTAAATCCGTCCATTGCTTTTGTAGGCATAGGTACTGACACCCTCGCTTCTACAGCCACTTGAGGAATCTCACTTAGCGAAAAAGAAGGCGATGTTGTCGTTTCTTGCGCTTGAAAAGGAGCGTAAACTGCAACCGATAAAAGGAAAAATATAGAAAACCGAAGTAGTGATTTTTTCATAGAACTGAAATTAGAGGTGATTTATACTTGGCAAACTAATACATTCTGTCACTACACCGAAATTTTAGACTATGAATTCCGGTATTGTTATCCTTTCAGAGTCGCTATAATCGTCTCTCTGCCTGTCACTTTCTCATCAATTCCTATATGAATTTCTGCATCCAAGGGCAGGTATACATCAATCCTAGAACCGAATTTAATGAAGCCCACTTCTTCACCTTTTACGAGGGTTTGACCTGGTTTGATGTAATATCTTATCCTTCGCGCGACTGCACCAGCGATCTGGCGAAACAAAACTTCTCCTTGAGCGCTCTCAACAACAAATGTCGTTCGTTCATTTTCTGTACTGCTCTTTGGATGCCAAGCCACCAAGTATTTTCCAGCATGATATTTGGCATATTTTACGATTCCAGCCATCGGTGTCCACTGACAATGAACGTTTAAAGGACTCATAAAAATACTGACTTGAATTCTCTCGTCCTTAAAATACTCGGGTTCAGTCACCTTCTCAATCACCACTACTTTGCCATCACTTGGTGCAATCACATCTCCGAGACCTCCAATAGGAAGCCTTTTGGGGATTCGGAAAAATTGAGCGAATAAAATGAATATGACAGACGCACAAAACCAGACAATCCACAAAGCCAAATCCGGCACATCGAGCACGTACAACACCGAGGAAATAATCGCTGAAACCAACAGTACCAAAGCCAATGGAACAAAACCTTCTCTATGTAATGTCATGAAATAAATATTCTAATTATCAGTACGACAGGGGCCGCAATAAGAAGCCCGTCAAACCTGTCTAAAACCCCACCATGCCCAGGCAACAAGGTGCCACTGTCTTTTACGTTGGCACGTCTTTTAAGTGCGCTTTGGACCAAATCACCCAAGGTAGAAAGGATGCCCGTCAACAACCCGAGAAAAGCACCCTGATTGCCCATCCAAAGCCATCCAACAAATGCTGCGCCAATCGCTCCGACAAACGCTCCTTCCCAAGACTTGTTTGGGGATGCGTTCGGAGCCAGGCCTCTTTTAATCAACTTCTTCCCGAACAGCCTCCCTCCCAAATAGGCAAAGGTATCATTCGCCCAGATCCAAGTTAAAAAAGCCACCACATCCCAACCTATCCAAGCTTCAAAGGGTCGTCCCATTGCCCACAAAGACACCACGGCAAGGGTGATGAGTAAATAACCAAGTGGCGCACCTTTTAATTTCCTGTATTCTTTTAACCCCTGTAGCAAAACCGCAACCCACAAGACAGTGGCCGTAATCAAATCAAAAGTCGTCGCGAACACAACGATAGAAACAAATACAACTCCCGTTAAGCTGCGAGTGATCATTTCATTCATAATTGCAAAAGGGATTGTGCCTGTTCTTGAAAGTCTTTGGGCACCAAAAGCTGTACTTCTATAGAGGCAAACCCCACTCCCGAGTAACTGCTGTCTTGGCGATTCAAGATGACACAAGGAATCTCAGCATCCACAAGAATCTGCTTGCGCATCTCTACTCCAGGAGCGAAAGAGTCCGCATAAACAGAAACCCAACCGTCCATTATTCAGACTTCGGTTCATTGTCAGCCTCATCGGCTTTCGAATCGGCAACTTCATCGGTTTTCGAATCGGCAACTTCATCGGCTTTCGGGTCGGCAACTTCATCGGCAACTTGTTCCGTTTCAACGATCAACTTCACGCCTACTTCCTCTTCTGCAAAAGGTCTTGGGCCTAAAATTCTTTCCACATCGGCCTTGAAGATTACCTCATCTTTCAGAAGTGCTTCAGCAACTTCGACAAGCTTTGATTTGTTTGCAGAAAGAATCTCAATTGCCTTTACATACGCTTTTTCAATAATCTTGCTTACTTCCTCATCAATGATTCGAGCTGTCGCTTCTGAATAGGGTTTGGTGAAAGAGGTTTCTCCTCCGCTATCGTAATAGCTAATGTTTCCAATTCTTTCATTTAATCCGTAGACAGTCACCATGGCATGCGCTTGCTTGGTGACTTTCTCCAAATCGCTCAGCGCTCCAGTAGATATTTTGCCAAACATGATTTTTTCAGCGGCTCTGCCCCCGAGCGCAGCACACATTTCGTCAAAGATTTGTTCCGTGGTGGTGATTTGGCGTTCATGTGGTAGATACCACGCAGCACCTAGACTCTTCCCTCTTGGAATAATACTGACCTTCACAAGTGGGGAAGCATACTGCAACAACCAACTTACAGTTGCGTGCCCTGCTTCATGAAAAGCAATCGTCTTCTTCTCTTCAGGTGAGATGACCCTTGAACGCTTCTCTAATCCACCGACGATTCGATCAATGGCCTCATTGAAGTCCGTGTGACCGACTTTCTTTTTATCCTTTCGTGCAGCAAAAAGTGCGGATTCATTACAAACGTTCGCAATATCGGCACCACTGAAACCAGGAGTCTGTTTTGCGAGAAGGTCGATGTCTATCGTTTTATCCGTTTTAATCGGCTTGAGATGAACAAGAAAAATGGCTTTACGCTCATTGACATCTGGCATATCCACATAGATCTGTCTGTCAAATCTACCCGCACGCAACAGCGCGTTGTCCAAAACATCCGCTCGGTTTGTTGCCGCGATAATAATGACACCACTGTTTGAATCAAACCCATCCATCTCGGTCAGCAGTTGATTTAAGGTATTCTCACGTTCATCATTTGAACTGAAGTTCGCATTTTTACCTCTTGCTCGACCTATGGCGTCAATCTCATCAATGAAAATAATGGAGGGTGCTTTTTCCTTGGCTTGCTTGAAAAGATCCCTTACTCTTGATGCACCCACACCTACAAACATCTCAACGAAATCAGAACCACTTAAACTGAAGAAGGGCACCTGAGCTTCACCCGCTACAGCTTTTGCGAGCAACGTTTTTCCTGTACCTGGGGAACCTACTAGCAGCGCTCCCTTGGGTATTTTTGCGCCAAGTCTTGTGTATTTGTCTGGCTTCATTAGGAAATCTACAATCTCTTCGAGTTCCTCTTTGGCCTCATCCACACCCGCCACATCGTCAAAAGTGACTTGCGTGTTGTCGCCTTTCTGATGAAGTTTGGCCTTTGACTTTCCAATGTTGAAAATCTGATTTCCGCCTGGTCCTCCTCCTCCAATTCGCTTCATAATAAACATCCAAACGACAATCATAATGACGAGGAAAAAGATCCACGAAAACATTTGCTGTCCCCACTCATTCACCGGCTCATACTTAGAGTCGATGTTACTTGAGTCAGTAAGTTCCTTATAATCATCTGTGTAACTGTCACCCGGAGGCATTGAGAACCAAAGGTCATGCCCAGAAAACAATCCCTTCATGACGGCATTCGATTCCTCGTCATCGTTGGACAATTTTCCACGTGCACTTTCAGTCAAATACACTTTATAGACGCGACCATCGTGAATGACGTGATCTACATCTCCAGACTCAACATGTATTTTGAAATCCGAAAACTGGATTTCCTTTCCACCACTGTCAGAGTTGAGCAGGATCATTCCCAGAAGCAAAACACCTACCACAGCGTAGATCCAGTAAAAATTAAAACTTTTACCTGACCCTTCTTCTCCTCCTACGTCCTCATTGGATTTTTTTGGAGTGGTCTTACGTTTTTTAGGACTCTCCTTGATGTCGCTTTTTTTATCTTGCTTTTTCATACTTGCTCTTCCAACGTTACTGGAGTTTCAGACTCATAACTTCTTATCTCAGCATCTCCCCACAATTCTTCCAATGCATACCGACTTCTTACATCTTTATGGAACACATGAACAACGACATCAAAATAATCCAAAATCGCCCACTCACCATTACGCAATCCTTGAACAGACATCGGTTTTTCTCCAATGGATTCTTTCACTACCTTCTCAACGGAGGATGCCAAAGCAGCTACCTGAGTCTGGCTATTTCCATGAGCAATCACGAAAAAAGCAGACATTGCGTTGTCAATCGAACTTAAGTCTATTATTTTGATGTCATGACCTTTGACATCATCAAGACCTTTGATGACTGCATCAAGCAGAATATTAGAGGGGAGAACAGCAGGTTTTTTCATTAAATATTTTCAGTTGACAAAGTTACTACTTTTGCATACGATGACAGCGTAAATGATTACACTTAATAGGACATGAATGCCAATGTTAGTGAAATAACGACTGAAAGAGGTTTGGTGAAACGTATAAGCTTGGTTTCCGTAGGGAGCACAAATGATTATGCAATAAACTTATTGCGAACAGAAAACACCGACGAAGAGACCATTGTCGTTGCGGAAAGCCAGAACAGTGGAAAAGGCCAAAGAGGAAAACAGTGGCTTTCATCTCCCGGCAGGGACCTATCTATGACTTGGATTATAAAGTCACCACCTCAACCTCCTGCGGTTTTTAATATGGCAGCAGCCTTAGGGGTACTTGACAGTCTCCGAAAAATAACAGGAAACAAGGAAATCTCAATAAAATGGCCAAACGACATCATTGTTACTCAAAACAACATTCCAAAAAAAATATCTGGCCTACTCATTGAGAATACTTGGAGAGGAGACGTTTGGGCTGCTGCCATTGTCGGCATCGGCGTGAATGTCGGAGAAGAAAGTGATCAAAAACACCGTCCTGAATTCAAACTTCAAGCCACACGAATTTTTGACCTTATTTCAAAACATATCTCACCCTCATCTCTCGAAGTTGTCATTCTCAATGCACTTCAACACAGAGTGAATATCCTCAGGCAAAAGGGGGGGATAAAAAACATCGTCTCAGAATTCAACTCGGAACTGTTTGGAACACATTCAGAAAGGGTATATACCATTAATGAGATCGCTCACAAAGGCGTATTGCACAGAGTAGAAGAAGACGGACGGGGTGTGTTTTCTTGGTCAAACAACATTGAAAGCAATCACATTCAAAATCCTGAGACACATTTACATTCCTCAGAAGTTATTTGGTCATGGTGAGGTTGGAAACTTTTTCACCATTCCTTCAGCCATCTTTTTAAACAAGCTGTTTAATGCTGGCTCTACCATCATTCGTGTAAATGGATTTAGATCTGCATCACTGTGAACATAGCACGAACAGCCCTCAGAATGATCTTCTGCAATGACCTCCAAAGAAAACTTCACAGGAGAAGGAGCAACTGTATGCAGGCGTAAAATCATCCCCTCAGGAAGGTTTTCTAAATCTTTTTCAAGATGTATGGAGACGCCCCCTTTTACTTTAAAAGAACATGTGTCTCCTTCCGATTTGAAATCTTTGACTTCACCTTCAGGAAGCATCTCTCCTATGATATCGAGATCTTTTAATTCAGCAGATAAAACTGAAACAGAGATCCCCAAAACAACTTTGGGGCCTTCGAACGAGATCATACAGCTTGGTGTTTGTTGCTCCAAGTCACGGGGTCAGCTGACCATCCGTCCAGTTCTATTTTCTGAGAATCCGTGATGTACTCTGATCTACATGCAACTTCGAGCATTGTAGAATAATCAGTCAAAGTGAAGAAAGGACATTCTTTTTCAGCAAACCGCTCCACCGCATCAGGGAATCCATACGTAAAGAATGCAAGCAAACCTTTCACTTCAAGCCCTGCATCTCTAAGTGCATCCACAGCTGACAATGAACTCTTGCCCGTCGATATTAAGTCCTCAATCACAAAAACACTACTAAATCCGGTAAAGTCTCCCTCGATTCTTTGTCCCTTGCCATGACTCTTTGCAGAAGCTCTCACATAAATGAAGGGTACACCTAATTCCTCTGCAATTAATGCACCTAACGCGATTCCTCCAGTGGCTACTCCAGCAATTGCTTCTGGTGTTCCATTGCGCTCTACAATCGCCGCAGTTGCAATCTGACGGATGTAAGTTCTGATGGTCGGATGGCTTAATATGCGCCTATTGTCGCAGTAAATTGGAGACTTTCTTCCACTTGCCCACGTAAATGGCTGTTCAGGAGATAATTGAATCGCTTTGATACGTAGTAGAAATTCAGCTACCTTTCGTTGATTCTCATTGCTATTAGACATGTCACAAATGTACGTTGTATTTATGCTGAACCGAAGGGTAAGTTTTGTCAATTCAGCGGCAGAAAACACGAATTCAAATGGCCCGAGGTTATCTATTTTTAATCCCGATAAAAAAACCCTAAAAGACCTACCCAAGTTTCTTAAAGCGCACAATGAAGTCGAAGAGGTGACGCTCGTGAGTGACGATGTCGAAGAACTTTGGATCCGTTTTTGCATCAACTATTTTGAAGTTCTTTCTGCTGGAGGGATGGTCTTAAATTCGGAAAACAAGGTTCTTTGGATCAATCGAAACAATCACTGGGACTTGCCCAAGGGCAAAGTAGAACCAGGAGAAAGCCTAGAAGAGGCAGCCATGAGAGAAGTCAGCGAAGAGACCGGGATAGAAAACCTCAAGATTACAGGAGATCTCGCGACCACATATCACACATATGACATTGATGGAGTGGTACATTTAAAAACAACGTTTTGGTTTTCCATGCAACACGAAGGAGGAGATACAGTAGGGATACCCCAGGCGATTGAGGGGATCACAGAGGTCAAGTGGCTTAAAATTCCGGTCCCAACGAAGATTTGGGATTCAACGTACGGAAGCATTCGAATCGTCGTGAATGCTTTTAAAAACCGTTCTATTTAAGCTTTACAAGTACGCTACCTAAACCTTGACTGGGAAGTCGATTGGAAACCGAGTGAACGTCAAGCGTAGGAGATAAAATGATTGTTTGTGGTATGGACTCGATTGAAAGACCGTCTAGCCATCTTGTATCCGCACCTACCCACCGCAACATCTCGGAGGAAGATTGACGAGAATCCACCAATTCGTCCCACGCCAAACGCGTCCCATCAATACTTAATACAACAAACTGAATGTCGTTACGCGCACTTTGTAATGATCTTTCAACGGCTCTAAACGCAGACCATTCACGCATGCTCGCTGAACTCCCAGATTTGACAACCAGAATCACAGCCCATTTACCTTCTAGTTCATCCAGGGAAATCAAATCTAAAGAGGGAGATGTCCAAACTTGATTGACCACATCCAAAGCGCTCCACGACGCTGATCCATTCAACATCCGCAAAGACGAAAGAGGCAAGTTGGAATTGTTTGACCACCACAAAGATGCGATTGGGTTTGGCTCAGACAGCTCCCACCACCACATGGCAACTGCAACCTCATCCAAAGTACATCCGAGTGCCAGCGCAATCGAGTCTGAGTTGTTTTTACTTACCCAAGAAATGAGATCAGAAGGAGGTGCTACCTCTTGATACCAGTTTTTATTTACGTCTATCCATGAAGAACACCAGCCCTGGGATTTAACTTTTTCAAGAATTGTTCTGGCGGTATCTGCTCTTGATTCTTCTTGCCAAAACTGCCTCAACAACTTACTGGACAAGCCAGAATCTCTTTTCCATTGAAGGCGCAGCGCAAATACCAAATCCCTATAATGAGAAGGATTTGTGAAGGCTGAATCTAAGAGAAGTTTTGCACACGCTTCTTCAAAAACCACATCCAACGAATCTGTATAATTTAAATCGACCAACCTGGCTCCACCTCCTACCGCCCCAGACAAAGCCATTCTGTCATACAGGGCGAGTGCATCTAGTTCAGCGGCAAACACTCTGAGACGATCGTATTTCCATGAGGGATGTTCTGAACCCCAATTCGATTTGGACATGACTCTTCTCAATCTTGTCGGACCCATGGAAGATTTAAGCAAAGTCAATGTATCTGATTCAATTTCATTGGGTCGGACCAGGATTTTCCAGCTCCAAGGTGGGGCTTCGAATTCGTAGACACGCGTCGATGTTGAGGGTCGACCAAAGGAGAAACGTCCATCTGTATTTACAGTCAATATGTCTATTAACGTACGATGCCCCACCACGCCATCTAACTCTTCATACATAAATAAAAATGAGGGAGGACCTGATTGCTCTTCCGCCCATCCAGACATGACTCCTTGAATGAGATTTTGAGAAAACACCAAACCACTTGTATTGAAGAACAAGAGAAGCACAACGAATCCGCTCTTCATGTCACGCATTTTTTTAGACAAAGTCCAATACAGCTTTTGGAACAAAATTACTTACATCCCCACCGTTCGCTAAAATATCACGTACAACAGTTGAACTTATCGGTGCAAATTCTGGGTCTGTAAATAGGATGATTGTTTCTAAGGAAGGATTGAGCTTTTTTGTCATTTGGGCGATCGTTCTCTCGTATTCAAAATCACCTCCATTCCTCACACCTCTAAGCATCCAGTCAGCGTTAACCTCCTCACAAAAACGTACAGTAAGACCACCAAACGTTTCAACTTTAACAGAAGGAGCATTCGCAAAAACGTTCTTCAACATCTGAACACGTTGCTCCAGCGTAAACATCGTTTTCTTAGAACCATTGACGCCTATAGCGATAACAATCTCATCGAACATGGGGGTCGCTCGACGAATAATGTTCTCATGCCCCAGTGTGATGGGATCGAAAGAACCGGGGAAAACTGCACGTCTCATGATTCGAAGGTAAAGAAACTAAAGTGTACATGACCAAATTTTCTGCATTCAACAAAACCATCTACCCCACCAAATGCAATTCTCTCTCCATGCTCTAATACAAAAATCCCGCCTTTTGCGACAAGTCCTGAATCTTTTACAAGCCCAGGAATGGAGTCAAACTTCTCCATTTCATAGGGTGGATCGGCAAACACGAAATCGTAAGGCGTATATGCCCTCCTCATAAAACCAAAACTGTCGTTGCACACCACCAAAACGTTGTCGTAGTCAAGAATCTTAAACTGCTCTTTGATATAACGACACGCTTTATTTTGTTGCTCCACTGAAGTCACAAACGCTGCACCTCTGCTCGCACATTCCATCCCTACCATCCCAGTACCTGCAAACAAATCAAGCACCTGAGCACCCTCCAGATCAACTCTCGTTCTCAACAGGTTAAACAACCCCTCCCTGCCAAAATCTGTTGTAGGTCTTCCTTGAAACCCCTTCATCGGCTTCAATCTTCTTCCTCTCCAGGCACCGCCAGTAATCCTCACTTTGAAAGCAATTTCAAGCCCTCCCATTTGGACTGTCCCAAACATTCTATATCGGAAAAGAATCGTTTAAAAACCTCGTTTAAATCCTGACCAATCGCCCCCGCAAACCTGATGGCAACACCCTCCTGATCTACGCCATTTCTGTGCATTGCATTCACGACAGAATACAGGATGCTTTCTGGATCTCCCTTCAATGAATGTCCACTCCAAATTGCATTGCCCTTAGAAGATGCCGCAAAATCTGCGCCTCGCTTGCCCGAATCAATCACCACCACCCACAAATCTGTTTGTCTGGAAATACTGATTGCTGTTTCCATTAAAACAGCGGACTGAATGATTCCTTGGGCCTGGGGAAAACTCCTCATCACTGACTCCTCCCAATCTCCGTCTAGTCCCTCGACAAAAACGGGCTCACCTTCTATTGACTCAAGATGGAGAATCCTTAAACCGACATTCTTCGTGGGCGCATGATGTAATTTGAACCATTTTTCGGCAGCTTCACTGTCGTCTTTTAAAACAATGGCGGGAACAATCGTCGTCCGTGCAAATCGTTGTGCATACACAACCTCATTCACTGCGCTAAATCTACCTTTAAGTGCGCGGACAACTTCAGGCAACATTGAAATTTTACTTACCTCTCTGTGGCCAAATGAGAATTCAGACTCCTGCGAATCCGAGTCACGAAACATCAATGCCCATTGCACTTCACGTCCATCCCAACGCAAAAACAATCCGTCAGGATTCCTTCGGGTATCCGTATCAGTTGCGCCAGTTTCCATCAGTGTGAGCTTCGGTAGTTGACCCGAAACGAAGTGTATCCTTCTTTACTTTTTCGCGTCCAAAGGGCGTTGGATCTTGAACTAGAATTGTGGGCTGCCACAAGCCACCTACCTCGACAACTCCTACTTTCATTCTGAAACGCTCACCTGTATTCGGGTTAAAAGGCATCTCAGACAATTTAAACATGGGGAGTTTCGCTTTTTCTCGGCGATCTTGGGTCAGGTTCTCTGCATAAAAACTAGTGAACGTTGTGTCACGAATTTTAAAGGGACTGTTGTCTTCCTCAATATTGGTCAAAAACAAATCTCTATCTAATTCTAGCATCAAGGCCAAACTGTCCAGGTCGGACCGTTTGATTACGTAGCCCTCTTGAAAACTTTTTGACTCTGGCAAGGTGTCATGGAAAGACCCCATGTTGTAGGTTACTGGCATAACCTCAGAATTAATGAACAGAGACAGACTGTCAAAATCAGGCGCATAGGTACCAAATACAGATTTATGTGCAAGCTGGGTCTCTCTGATGTCCTTTAACCTCTGTACTGTTTTCGCCTGAACACTTTTCTTTGTCTTTTGAAATTCTATTTCATCATCGACAGATGAGATCACCGCATACCCCAAAGCAAATGAACCCGCAATCCCGAAAACAAGAAGTTTTTTATAAAGACCGCTGTCAATTTTATCCAAAATTTCTGGAAGCGCAAACACACCTACCGAAATAAGAGCAAGGCCTGCAAACAACATTGCCAACGGCTGACTTTCAAGCGAATCACCAAGCAAATACTTAATCACTGGAACAATTCCTGCGATGATTAAAAATGCTGAGATTACATACTTACCAACGTCTTTACTATTCTTTTCCATCAAAAATCTGTTTCGAGTGACGAAACTACAACATACAACTTTCAATCCCTTAGTTATTGTTGCTTTTTCACAACAACACTCACGTAACTTCGGAGCTTATGATAAGCGCTTCTTCAAATGAACTTGCTGTCCAGCTTAAGTCTCATTTTCCTCACACCCCAACCTCAGGACAAGAAAGACTTATTCATGCTTTCTCAAGATTCTTGATTTCGAAAAAACCGCGTTGTACTTTGATCATCAAGGGATACGCTGGAACAGGGAAGACCACGTCTATCGGCGCAATCGTTCGTACACTTAAAGCGCAAAAAGTTCCGACGGTTCTTCTTGCTCCTACAGGAAGGGCCGCAAAGGTAATGGCGTCATATAGCGGAATTAACGCCTCTACGATTCACAGAAGGATCTACGTCGGTAAAAAAAACAGCGACGGTTCTGACGGATATAAACTGGCACCTAATCTCTATAAGAAAACAACCTTTATTGTGGATGAGGCATCCATGATAGGTGAGTCTGGAGGTCATTTAAACAATTTACTAGACAACCTCCTTGAATACGTGTTTTCCGGAATCGAATGCCGACTCATTTTGGTAGGTGACGATGCCCAACTCCCACCTGTGGGTTGTTCAACGAGCCCTGCGCTGCAAGAGGAAAGGTTAACAGAAAATCATTCACTCACCATCGCCACTGTTGAACTTACTGAGGTCGTCCGACAAGAACTGGACAGCAGCATCTTGGCAAATGCACATGGTTTGCGTCTCGACATCTCAAATGCCATTGACAAAGACAAAATAGATTATCCGCAATTGGACTTAAGCTTGGGACCTGATGTAGTGAGACTTCCTGGATTAGAACTCCAGGACTATCTTGAAACACTGCATGGCCGATTTGGAGAAGATGGGGTGATCGTAATAACAAGGTCGAACAAAAGGGCAGTACTCTTTAACCAACAGATTAGACAGAGAGTGTTGTGGCAAGAAGAGGACATCAATGCTGGAGACCGACTGATGGTGGTCAGGAATAATTATTTTTGGCTAAAAGAACATGCTGAATTGCCGGTTGACCTAATTGCAAACGGCGACATGTTAGAGGTCGTTCGGATTTCATCAAGGTTTACGCGATATGGGCACGAATTCGCTGAGGTCGATGTGACTATTGCTGACTTCCCAGACTATCCATCTTTCACAGTCACCATTTTATTGAGCATCTTAAATGACACAAAAGCCTCCATGTCACAAGCGGATACAAAAGCACTTTACCACGCAATCGGTGAAGATTATTCAGACTTAAGAACGAAGACTGCGATCCGCAAAGCCATCAATGCGGACCCTTGCTATCAAGCGCTGCAAGTCAAGTTTGCATACAGTTTGACCTGCCACAAAGCGCAAGGGGGACAATGGCCTGCAGTCATTATTGACCAAGGATTTATAAGTGAAGAAATGATCGACAGAGATTGGCTAAGGTGGCTTTATACTGCATTTACGAGAGCAGAAAAAGAACTTTATTTGTTGAATTTCGACGACAGGTTTTTTGCGAAACAATCCGAATAGAATATATTCTTGCGCTGAATACCACTCAAAAACGCCCCTTTTATTTAGGAATAGGGAAAATGAATGTAAAGCCCTATTTTTGCACCCCAATAAACAATTTTACTATGGCTACAAACCGAACATTTACAATGCTCAAGCCCGATGCTACGGCAGCAGGCAACACAGGAAAGATAATCGATCGAATGATTGAAGCGGGATTTGCGATCAAAGCAATGAAGTGGACACAACTTTCTAAAACGCAAGCAGAAGCATTCTATTCAGTACACGCTGAACGTCCTTTCTACGGAGAATTGGTGGAATACATGACCTCAGGACCTGTCGTTGCAATGATCCTCGAAAAGGAGGACGCTGTGGCTTCATTCAGAGAGCTTATCGGAGCGACCAATCCAGCTGAAGCTGCACCAGGAACGATTCGCGCAGATTTTGCTGAAAGTATTTCTGCAAACGCTGTTCACGGGTCTGATTCTGACGACAATGCATTGATCGAAGGAAGGTTTTACTTTAGCGAAAGAGAAGAAGCTTAGACGATGAATAAGATTAAAGTTGAGAACCCAGTTGTTGAGATTGATGGAGATGAAATGACGCGAATCATTTGGCAATTCATCAAGGACAAACTTATTCTTCCATATTTAGACATCGAGCTTCTGTACTTCGATTTAGGTGTTGAGAAGCGTGATGAGACGAATGACCAAATCACAATCGACGCGGCCGAAGCAATTAACAAACACCACGTAGGCGTTAAATGTGCAACCATCACGCCAGACGAAGGAAGGGTGGAAGAGTTTGGTCTGAAAAAGATGTGGCGCTCACCCAATGGAACCATCAGAAACATTATCGGGGGGACTGTTTTCCGTGAGCCTATCATCATGAAGAACGTTCCGCGTTTGGTTCCAGGATGGACAAAGCCGATATGTATCGGACGTCATGCCTTTGGAGACCAGTACAAAGCCACCGACACTGTTATTAAGGGGAAAGGGACATTAAAAATGTCGTTCATACCTGAAGGCGGCGGGGAAACAAAGGAGTGGACCGTTTACAACTTCGAAGGAGATGGTGGAGTTGCGATGAGCATGTACAATACAGACGAAAGTATTTACGGATTTGCACATTCATGTATGAACCAAGCGCTTACGAAGAGCTGGCCGCTTTATCTCTCAACGAAAAATACCATTCTAAAAGCATATGACGGACGCTTTAAGGACATCTTCCAAGAAGTCTTCGAGGAGCATTACGCGGAGAAATTTGCCGCTGCAGGGATTACCTACGAGCACCGTCTGATTGATGACATGGTTGCAGCAGCGATGAAGTGGAATGGCGGATTCGTGTGGGCATGTAAAAATTACGACGGAGATGTTCAATCTGACACCGTTGCTCAGGGATTTGGTTCGTTGGGACTGATGACTTCTGTGTTGGTGACTCCTGATGGAGGGACGATGGAAGCTGAAGCGGCACACGGAACCGTGACGCGACACTACAGAGAGCACCAGAAGGGAAATAAAACATCTACAAACCCAATCGCATCCATATTTGCTTGGACCAGGGGACTTAATTTCAGAGGCAAGCTAGATTCCAACGAAGCGCTTAGAAATTTCGCGGATACGCTAGAGCAAGTTTGTGTAGATGTTGTAGAAAGTGGAAGGATGACAAAAGATCTTGCGCTTTTAATTCACGGAAAAGACATGACCTCTGAAGATTGGCTTACCACCGAAGCATTTTTAGAAGCGATTGACAATGACCTTAAGCTTCAGATGAACGCATAATATTTTATTTAAATATTGCATCCTTTAAGTAGAACCCGTTAAGTCATGGGTTCTACTTTTTTTTTACCAAAAAAAAGCTCCTGGCAAGACCGTTGCAGAACTCAATTATAATATGCAACTACTTAAAATGGAACCCCCCGAAGCAATACCTTTACGGCATGAACATGAATGAAAATAGTATGTCCGGTCCGGCCACTTCTGAGGAGGCTATGGATTTAGAGAATAGACATGGAGCACATAACTACCACCCTTTACCTGTGGTACTAGACAGAGGGGAAGGTGTATATGTTTGGGACATCGAAGGCAAAATGTATTTCGATTTTCTGAGCGCATACAGTGCTGTGAACCAAGGACATTGCCACCCGAGTATCGTAAGGGCGATGCAAGAACAAACTGGAAAGCTCACCCTCACTTCACGTGCCTTTTACTCCTCAAATCTGGGCAAATACGAACAGTTCATCACTGAGTACTTCGGCTATGACAAAGTTCTCCCCATGAACACAGGGGCAGAAGCCGTTGAAACTGCGATAAAAATCGCGCGCAAGTGGGCGTATGACGTAAAGAAAGTCCCTGCAAATGCAGCAAAAATCATTACATGCACTGAAAATTTCCATGGCCGCACAACCACCATCGTTTCCTTCTCCACGGATGACGATGCGACAGGTGGATTTGGACCCTATACTCCAGGGTTTGAGGTCATCCCCTACAACGACTTGGATGCTTTGAGAGAAGCTGTATCCGATCCGAATGTCGCTGGATTCCTTGTCGAACCTATTCAAGGAGAAGCAGGGGTAAATGTCCCGCATGACGATTATATTCGTGAGGCTCACGCCATTTGTAAGGAGGCAAACGTGCTCTTGATGGCGGATGAAGTCCAAACAGGAATTGCGCGCACCGGCGCCCTCCTCGCAACGTGTGGAAATTGTACATGCTCTGGGTCTTGTGAACGTCAACCCTCATTTGTTAAAGCGGATCTCCTGATCCTAGGAAAGGCCCTCAGCGGAGGCGCCTACCCTGTATCAGCAGTTCTTGCAGACGACGCTGTTATGTCAGTGATTCACCCGGGACAGCATGGATCTACGTTTGGTGGAAATCCCGTCGCAGCGGAAGTTGCCATTGCCGCGCTTTCTGTTGTTCGCGATGAAGATCTTGCATTGAATGCACGGATACTTGGACAAAAGTTCCGCACTGGAATTGAAGAAATTGCCAAGGATTGTTCGCTCATCAAGCTCGTTCGAGGACGTGGTTTACTCAATGCTGTCATCATCAATGACTCACCTGAATCATCAACAGCTTGGGACCTGTGCGTCTCAATGAAAGACAACGGACTGCTTGCGAAACCCACTCACGGGAATATCATCCGCTTTGCGCCTCCGTTAGTCATTACTGAAGCGCAACTCGAAGAATGCCTCGCCATCATCCGCAAGACGTTTGTGGAGCACGGAAAGTGATCAGTCAATAAACCCCTGCTCGCGCATCCAGTCGTCGTTGTAGATTTTTGCAACGTAACGGGAGCCGTGGTCGTGGAAGAGAACGACTGGAAAGTCGCCCGACTTAAGCTCAGACTTGAGTTGACGAAGACCTTGAATGGCCGAACCACATGAGTATCCGAGAAACAAACCTTCTTTGAGGGCGAGTTCTCGCGCAGCGAGGGCAGCATCCTTGTCGGTCACCTTCTCGAACTTGTCAATGAGGTCAAACTTCACATTTGCAGGCAGGATATCTTCACCGATGCCTTCAGTGAGATAGCTGTAGATTTCGTTTTCATCAAACTCACCAGTCTCGAGGTATTTTTTGAAGACCGAACCATAAGAATCGACACCCCAGATCTGAATGTCTGGATTCTTCTCTTTCAGATATTTCGCCACACCTGAGATGGTCCCTCCTGTTCCGACGCCGACAATAAAATGAGTGATTCGCCCCTCGGTTTGGGCCCATATTTCTGGACCAGTAGAAAGATAATGCGCTTTCCCGTTGCTGAGGTTGTCGTATTGATTGCACCAGAAACTGTTCTCGATTTCTGAATTCAATTTCCTCGCTACACTGTAGTAACTGTCTGGGTGATCGGGTGCAACCGCAGTAGGGCAAACATGAACCGTAGAGCCCATCGCTCTTAACATATCCACTTTCTCCTTGCTCTGCTTGCAGTTTGTTGTACAAATAATCTTGTAGCCTTTCACGATCGCAGCAATAGCGAGTCCCATACCCGTGTTGCCAGATGTGCACTCGATGATGGTTCCGCCGGGCTTTAAGTCGCCCGAAGCCTCCGCGTCTTCAATCATTTGAAGGGCCATCCTGTCTTTCACACTGTGACCAGGGTTAAAGTATTCAACCTTTGCATACACCTCGCAAGGAAAATCTTCAACGATCTTATTCAGTTTAATCAGAGGCGTATTCCCAATTGCACCCAGGATGTTGTCGTGTACGTTTTTTCCTTTATTCATTCTGCAAAAGTAAGTACTCATGGGGACATTTATGCGCATCTCTGATACTACCTTTATTCCCGATGAGCACAAAAGGTAAAATCACAAGGCGAATTGCAAATAGAATGAGCAATGCGAATAGCTCTGCATCCTCTTGGGCAAAACCCGTTGTAAGAATCGCTACTGCAGGAATTTCATTGGGGCTGGGTCTGATCATCATTTCTACAGCAATTGTTCAAGGGTTTCAGAGTGAGATTCGAGATCTTGTCATCGGATTTGGCTCTCACATACAAATCATCCCCATCGACCCTGACAATGACGGAATCGTACTAAATACAGGTTTACTCAGCGAAATAAATGAACTGCAAGGTGTGAAATCAATTGCCCCATTGTATGTAAACGCAGGTTTACTCGAAACGAATAAATCGTTGAAAGGGGTGTCCGTAAAAGGGATTGACCTAGATGACCCTCGCGGGTTTAACAGCAATTCGGACATGATTTCGGAGGCTCTTATGTACGGCAAACTGCCCACTGAAAAATCCGATGTCCTTATTTCGTCTCCTCTCGCAAAGACATTGGAACTCGACACAAATGACCGCATCAGTCTTTATTTAGTCATCAAAAATGAAGATGTTAAACCCAGGGTAGTACGGGTTTGCGGCATCTATGAAACTGGACTTCTGGAGTACGATGAACGGTTCATATTCGTTCAAAGCACCCTACTTCAAGAAGTGTCAAACCGCGGAGTTCAAGCTGTGATATATCTAACCGAACCTTCAGACGGACTGGAGATTCGTGGTGCTTCGTTTGGAAAAACCCTTGAAGGAGAAGATCCACTGGGAAGATGGGCGCCTGAAATAGAGCTCCAAAACCCTGACACCTCAATAGAATACGCATGGATTGTGGGAGGGGATGAAATCCAAGACACAGCTTATTTATACCATTCAGATGGCACATGGAATGCGCAAGCTGGAGATGGGGCGTGGACAATGTTTGCTGATGGCTATGAAGTTTACATCGACAACTTTGAAGATCTGGAAACCATCAATGAAGAAATTCTGTACACCATACCGCACACATTCACCACAAATAAAATAACAGAACAAAGCAGAGAGATTTTCAGCTGGCTGGGGATGCTTGATTTAAATGTGGTTGTGATCATCGGTCTGATGGTGCTCATCAGCATTATCAATATGGTCAGTGCGCTTCTGATCGTTATTCTAGAAAGGAGATCTCAAGTAGGACTCCTAAAAGCATTGGGGATGAGAGACTCGAGTGTCATCAGACTGTTTGTGCAGTATGCAACGAAAATCATCGGGGGTGGTTTTCTGATTGGAAACATCATCGGATTCACGGTCTGCCTCATCCAAAAGCAAACAGGATTGATCACGCTAGATCCAAATGCCTATTACGTGTCGGAAGTCCCCATACTATTTGACTTCTCTAGATTGTTGTTCATCGAAGGAGTCGCATTTTCTGCGTGTGTCGTCTCTATGATCTTACCGGCATGGTACAGCACAAGAATACAACCATCAACAGCGTTAAGAATTAAGTGATGATTTCAAAGAATTGTTTTTCCAATCTGAATGTGTACCTCGCCTGCATTCTGTCGCTTTCTGTGTTCTCAAATTGTTCAGGCCAAACCACGCGCACCACTGCGCCGCACAGAATTTCATTGGGGAATGAGCAGATTGATAAAATCGTTGAAATCGCGACTGACAAACGTGTTGCAATCGTTGGAAATCATACCTCAGTCCTTTTTTCCGACACTCCGAATCCAAACATACATTTGGTCGATACATTGTTATTGAGAGAGGTCGATATCGTCAAGGTTTTTGCACCAGAACATGGATTCCGTGGAGACCATGCGAATGGCGACCACATCTACGACGACATTGATCCAAAAACGAATCTCCCCATTCTCTCTTTGCACGGAAAATTTCGCAAACCCTCCAAAGAATCACTGTCAGAAGTGGACTTAATCATCTTCGACATTCAAGATGTGGGCGCTCGTTTCTATACATACTTGAGCACTTTGCTGCTCGTCATGGAAGCCGCAGCAGAAAGCGATGTTGAGGTTTTGGTCCTTGACAGGCCAAACCCACACGGACATCATGTCGACGGGCCCATGCTCGACCCAGCCTTCAAGTCATTTGTAGGATGGGCTCCCGTTCCGGTAATTCACGGCATGACGTTCGGAGAGCTCGCAAAAATGGCTGTAGGCGAAGGGTGGCTGGAAGGTGGCCTAACACCGAGACTCACCGTCCTCAAGTGCGAGGGATATGCACACTCCGATCGGTACATGTTGTCCATTGCGCCCTCACCGAATCTACCCACTCACATCTCTGTTGAGCTCTACCCCTCACTTTGTTTTCTTGAGCCCACAAATGTCAGTATTGGGCGAGGAACCCCCACCCCTTTTGAGATCGGAGGTGTCCCCAGAGGAATGACACCAAATATCCCTGTCGGAAAAGACGCGTTGAGTTTCACACCTGTTTCTACTCCCGGCGCGTCTCCACACCCCAAACACGAAGACGTTGTTTGTGTCGGAGAAAACTTTCAATTAAGAGGTGAAAAATGGTGGATGGAGGGTCCGAGCTGGGACCTCAGTATTCTTGAAACCTATGCAAATTCATTTCGCAATGATGAAAATGAAATCTCTGGCTTCTTTACTTCAAAGGGCTTCTTCGACAAATTGGCTGGAACAGATCAACTTCGTTTGTGCTTAGAAAAAGGAGAAGGGATGGAGGCGTTAAAAGCGCTTTGGCACAAAGATTTGATTGAATTCAGAAAGGACAGACAACCCTATCTACTGTATCCCATTCAGAGAAACTAAAAATAAATTCGTCCGTTTGTAAACCCTATCTTCGCAACAATGAAAGCAACCACATATACCCTCATCGCCTTTTTTGCATCCACGATTTTGTTCACAGGATGTACAAAACACGAACCATTTGTAAATACTGAGTTCAACTGCGAATGTGGTGACCTCTCACTCGGTGACAGAAAATTGTCTGTACGTTTGGCAGAAGGGTTTGTCCCAAGTGACGACGCGCCTAACCTTTACCGTTATCACATCGTCGCTGATTTAAGAACAGAAAACGAAGTGGCCAATCACAATCCCAATCACGATCTTGCCTTGACGGTTGATCTCACGACTGATGGTGCATCAACGACCGCAAACGCTGTTGACGTATTGGTTGCGAATGAGATTGAAGTTCCAGGCTTAGACGTAAACTGGGACATCTCGAGTGGCATTGTCAACGTTGTAATCACGGACAACTCACACGTGCTCACATTTACAAACGTTCAAGCTGGATCAAGCGGAAATGGCGGAACCATTGACGCCGAATTCACAATCATTCCGCAGTAGAATTACTTTGCGTTTTCTTCTTTGATCATGTTCAGCGCAGATCCTGCACGGTACCAACTTATCTGTTGTTCGTTATAGGTGTGCTTCGTCATCACAACATCCACAGAACCATCTGCGTGAACCACCTCGATTGTCAAGGGCTTACCTGGAGCGAACGCTTCTAAATCTATGAAGTTGAAGGTATCATCTTCTTGAATGAGATTGTAATCGTTTTCGTTCATAAACGTCAATCCCAACATTCCCTGTTTCTTAAGGTTTGTTTCGTGGATCCGTGCAAATGAATTCACAATGACTGCGTGAACGCCAAGATGACGAGGCTGCATCGCTGCGTGCTCACGAGAGCTCCCTTCGCCATAATTCGAATCACCAATCACTACAGACGCAACGCCAGCAGCTTTATAGGCTCTCGCTACAGCAGGCACCTCACCAAAAGTTCCATCAAGTTGGTTTTTAACTTTATTCGTTGCCCCACCGAACGAATTTAATGCGCCCGTTAACGTATTGTTAGAGATGTTGTCCAAATGTCCTCTGAAACGAAGCCAAGGACCCGCCATAGAAATATGATCTGTAGTACACTTTCCTTCAGCTTTGATCAGAAGTTTG
>CAWVRV010000007.1:0-52147 GCA_963932755.1 uncultured Flavobacteriales bacterium
CATCTTCGACCTCCACAAGGAGGAAATCCGAGCCATTAAATCCCTGCGCAGAAGCATCGTCACTATTTGTCAATGGAATCACGCCTGTTCTGGCATGAGAGTTCACCGAGACAGTCCCTCCACACTCAGTGTATTCATAATTGTACCTGACCTTTAAGTAAGCCCACTCATCTTCACTGACGGCATCCGCACAGTGGAACGCACTTAAAAGGAGCTGACGACAGTCATATTCAGTATTGTTCACCATGGATCCACTGCAATAAAAAATCCCTCCGTCTTGAGTGACACGCAATCTTACCGTTGCATCTCTTTCACATTGCCATGAATCTCCTTCTGGACACATCACATCCACTTCACAATCGTCTGAACCGCGAGAAACGCCCCTCACGAAATACCCTATCCCCATGATTCCAAGTCTGGCTGAACCGATCGAAGAAGAAGCTTGCCTATAAATGATTCTGATTTGATCTCCCGGTATGTCACCGCTGGCCCATCTTCCATGACCGTTGTTTTCATCGGAACGTATCGGACCCTCCTGATACAAAGTAGAGAAGACACCCGCCTCAGATTGGAACAACAAGGACCCACCTACTGGAATGTGAAAATCGTTGAAATACACACACAAACCCATCGCATAAGTGGACTCTATATCGAGTGACCACTCTGAAAGTCCGTTTTCCAACACCGTGAATGAAGCGAAATCAAAAAAGTCCATCTCTGATTCGATCACGACACCGGCCATATCACGCCCATTGAGTTCAGCCTCTTTATCCACCCTTTCGACAATGTCGGAAAACATGGGGGCACTAACATTCACATTTTGAGCACTTAATACATTTGGGAAGGTGCCAAACATGAGCCACAACAAAACACCTGAGTAGAGTTTCAATTTCATCACCTAAAGATACTTTCATATCCCCCATATTTAGCAAACTTTCAGATTTCATCTGCCTCCCATCCCCTACCTTGTAGCTCCATGAAAAAACTGAATCGTTTGCCCCTCGTGTTTTCCATTTGTATTGGAATCCTTGCCACTGCTCCTGCCACATCTCAAACCTCGTCACAACAAGGCGCAAAGAAATTTGGCACACTGCTAAGTATGCTGGACAGACTTTATGTAGACAGTATCGAAATGGACAAGCTTGTCGAAACAGCGATTGTGAAGATGCTTGAAGAACTTGACCCCCACAGCGTTTATTTCTCAGAGGATGATTTAAAAGATGCAAATGAGCCCCTTGATGGCAGTTTTGAAGGGATAGGTGTACAGTTTAATATTTTCAAGGACACGATTATGGTGGTCTCTCCTATTGCGGGAGGCCCCTCAGAAAGACTAGGCATTCGAGCCGGCGACAGAATTGTTCAAGTGGAAAATGAATACGTAGCGGGTGTAGATGTAACAACGAAGGATGTCATCCGATTGCTTAAAGGCCCCAAGGGGACGATGGTGAAGGTTTTCATAAAAAGAGATGGAGAAAAGGACCTTCTTGTATTCGATATTGAACGAGACAAGATTCCAATTTTCAGTGTTGTGGCGGCACATATGGTGGAACCTACGATCGGGTACATTAAAATAAGTCGTTTTGCAAAAACCACCCTCGAAGAACTAAGGACTGCTTTGTCAGAACTGAAGAACAAAGGGATGAAAGATCTGATACTCGATTTGCAAGGAAACGGAGGAGGAATGTTACGGACAGCGATTAACATGTCCGACGAATTCCTTTCAGACGACAAACTCATTGTATACACTGAAGGACGTGCATTCCCCAGAGAGGATACGTACACTTCATATGAAGGACTGTTCGAGCGTGGGCGACTGGTGATATTGATGGATGATGGTTCAGCCTCTGCAAGCGAGATTGTCGCTGGAGCTGTTCAAGATTGGGACCGAGGGCTGATCGTAGGAAGAAGGTCGTTTGGCAAGGGTTTGGTACAACGACCGATCAATTTGGGAGACGGAAGTGCGGTCAGACTCACCGTTCAGAAATACTATACCCCTGCAGGAAGATGTATTCAGAAGCCCTACGACGAAGGAGTCGATGCGTATAGGAATGAGAAATATGATCGATATCAGAGTGGTGAGCTTTTGAGTTTGGACTCTCTTGATCTTCCAGACTCCCTCAAGTTCGAGACCCGAATCAAAAAAAGAACGGTATTCGGTGGAGGCGGAATCCTTCCTGATGTTTTTGTACCTATAGATACGACCTCAAATAGTGAAACCTTTCGCACCTTACTTCGCAAGGGAATGATGAGCAGCTATGCATTGGAGTTCGTAGACAACAATCGCGCGAGACTAGAAGCCGAATATCCCACAGAGGATGATTTCGTGAATCAATATATTGTTTCAGAAAAAGAAATAAAAGCGTTTCAAGATTGGGCGCAAGAGAAAGGAAGCGAAGATGACCCCATTGAATTTCCTGAAGGGGATTGGGAAACCTCAGGAGAGGCAATCACACTTCGACTTAAAGCGTTTATAGGCCGAAACACCTACAGCCAATCTACATTTTACAGAGTTATTGGGGACTTGAATGAAGCACTGAACGAAGCGATTGAGATCCTGAACGATGGCAGGTTTGAAAACAGCAAACTCGCACACAAATCCTTTAAATAAATACATTATAATTATAGCAGCATTATTTCTTAATTTTGCAACTATAAATAACAACATAATATTTAATCAACACAATATGTCAAAGCTAACATTAGCCGTTTCCATTTTTGCTTCTTGCATCCTGTTCTCTTGTGGGGCTGAAGAGTCTTCGAACTCAAAACCTATTCAAAGTCAAGATGGCAAAACAGAAGCTGGAGACCCACCATTAAATGCAAAACCAGATAAATTTGACCCTGCAAAGGATGCCGCTGAAGTCCCTGCAGGTCCATTGACCGGAATCTCATTTAACGAGTATGCACATGACTTCGGAGTGATGGATGAGGGAGATGCGGTGACGTACTATTTTGAATTCACAAATACAGGTGCTGAACCACTCATTCTTGACAAATGCAAAGGATCTTGCGGATGTACTGTACCACAGTGTCCGAAGGAGCCTATCGCACCAGGTGCTACTGGCAAAATTGAAGTGAAGTTCAATTCTAAGGGAAAGAAAAACAAGCAAACGAAGAAAGTGACAGTGACGGCGAACACAGACCCAGCCCAAACGATACTTACAATCACTGCGGATGTTACTCCGGCTGCTCCTGCAGCTACCCCGGTCAAGTAATTCATTGTCGAACTCAAAAAAGGGATGCCATTTGGGCGTCCCTTTTTTTTTGCGCTAACGTTCTGTAATGTTGATTTTATCTATGTCTACAGAGAGTGATCTGTCCTTTTCTGTCACCACCCCACCTGCGTCGTGCGTATTCAACTCCAATCTCACGTAGCTGTATGTATTGACTATCGTTGGATGATGTCCGTGAATTTCTGCCAATTCAGCAACATGTGACAAGAAAGAAAATGCATCGACAAAGTTTTGAAAATGATACTCTCTTACAAGCTTATCGTCTTGTTCCTTCCACATCCTTAAAGCTCTCCTTCTTCTTCGAAACCACCCTCTGACTCCACATTGTGTTTGGTATCAGACTCAACGAACAGAAGCAATTCTCTCATGTTTTCCGCTTGAGAAACAGAACCGTTCCGTTCATACGCATACGCGACATTCCCGATTAATCTGCGAATAATATCTATGGGAGCACATGGGCCGCAATGTCTTTCATCTACAGGCAACTCTAAATGACTGAGAAACTCGCTCACATCATTTGGATGAATGACTGTCCCTTCACTAAATGGGTTGATGTAAAAAAGGATTCCTCCTGGAACCTGATTGTCCTCGGTGTGTTTCGCTCCGTTGTGAACATGATGTTCATCGCAATAGCAAAGAATGAAATGATTCGGGAGATTGACGCCATGAATCGGCAAATTCAAATCTCTTGCAATCGCAAGGTAAAGGATCCCGAGTCCCAAAGGATTGCCACTCTTGAGAGTCATCACATCCCCGATTAAAGCATCTTGCGGATCGGGATGACCTGACTTCGCGTTTGTAAAGCCTTCAGCACTAAATAAAACGTGATTTAAAATCCGAACTTGCTCTAAAGCTGTTAATTCTTCATTTAATTCAAGCCAAACATCTCTTTTTAACTTTTCATATTGCGCCTTTACGACTTCAATATCGATCAATGGATCTGCGGCCTTATGAATCCACACTGCTCCTTCAATAATATTCTGTGCACCCTGCTTATACCAATCGTGTAAACCATTTTTCACATAGCCCCCATGCAAACCATCTACCAGTTCATTGAGACGACTTTCATGTACTGCGCAATGTGACTTGTCAGCTCTATGTTCTAATACGGCTGGAAGAATTTCAGTCCCTTTGGACAACAACTCCTCCCGCACATGACGGTACACTCCTTCATCGGGATCGTCTAGGAGCTGTATTAATGCATGTATTTCAGAAACGCTCATTCGGGGTTCAATTGGTTCAGGTACTCATGTCTTCAAATCTAAGCCCACAATTCAAGGACTTTTGACTTAAAAAAATCACTTATCATATTCAAGGTGTTGATTGGTAACTTCGCAGTAATGAAATCTACTCCGCGTAAAACGTCCATCACTGACAAGCAAAGATTACACTTTGCGCTATGGTTTACAATGCTTTTCCTCATTGCGATTTGGGGAGTCTTCTTAATCGACTATGCTTTTGACCTCAACCTGAACCAATATGGAAATCGTCCGAGAGAGCTTAGAGGACTGAAAGGCATCTTCACTTACCCCTTCCTTCATGGCGGATTGTCACATATTTGGAACAACACCGCATCCTTTTTCGTGCTGAATGGATTGCTCTTCTATTTTTACAGATCTCTCGCCATACGTGTTTGGTCGATTATGTTCGTGACAAGCGGAATCTTGCTTTGGCTCATCGGGGGAGCGTCATCAAACCACATCGGCGCAAGTGGACTCGTATATGGACTTGCATCCTTCCTGTTCGTCAGTGGACTCGTTCGCAAGAACCTGCTGCTCTTACGCATCACACTTGTCGTGGTATTCCTTTACGGCGGTATGATTTGGCTCATGCTCCCGATCAAGGAAGGTGTCAGCTGGGAAGGTCATTTGTCCGGTGCCATATCAGGTGCCATACTCGCCTTTTACTACCGAAACAGTGGACCAAAAAACCCAGTATACAAATTTGAAATTTCTGAAGCTGCGCACGAAGACTTGCCAGAATGGTGGATGAGAGGAAATCCAAATCACCCCGACACATTGGCTCAAAGAGAGAAATCAGCCCTTGAGAATGAGGCAAATCCCGAAAGCAATGACGCTCATTTGGGACATGTTGGGGAAGAGAATGTAAAGTATCACTGGGTGCCTCGACCTAAAAAAGTCCCAGGCGATAAAAACAACCCATCCAACAAAAAAAAGCCGAACGAAAAGTAACTCCGACGGCTTATGAGTTGAGCATGACTGGCATCACGAGCATCAGGAGGTCTTCACCACTTTCTTCAGGTTCTGAAGGACGGATGATCCCCGCTCTATTCGGTGCACTTAATTCCAAAGTGATTTCTGGAGCGTCAATGTTATTAAGCATGTCAGCTAAGAACCTGCTGTTAAAGCCTATTTCAATGTCCTCTCCTTGGTAGCTACACGTAAGACGCTCTGACGCTTCATTTGCAAAATCCAAATCTTCTGCATTCACTGTCAGCTCGCTCCCTGCAATTCTCAAACGAACCTGATGGGTCGTTTTATTAGCAAAAATAGCCACCCGTCGAATGGCTTGAAGAAAGTCCATCCTATTAATTGTCATCCTATTGGGGTTCTCCTTCGGGATGACCGCATCATAGTTGGGATACTTACCTTCAATCAATCGGCAAGAGATAGATACATCATTGAAAGAAAACTTCGCATTTGACTCGTTGAAACTCATCACCACCGTTTCTGCTGATGTTGCAGCCGCTTTTAAGAGGTTCAGTGGTTTCTTAGGGACGATAAATTGAGAAGATTCATTCGCCTTCGCATCCGTTCTTGCATATCGGACGAGTCTGTGTGCGTCCGTAGAAACAAAACGAATACTGTCCTCATACAACTCAAAGAAAATTCCTGACATCACAGGTCTTAAGTCATCTGATCCAGCTGCAAAAATCGTTCTGTTAATCGCTTTCACCAAGGTGTCCGCTTTCAATTCAACGCTCGACACCCCTTCCAGTTCAGGAGTTGTAGGGAATTCTTCGCCATTCGCTCCGGTAAGTTTATACTTTCCAGCATCACTCACCAACTCAATTGCAAAGGTGTCAGTGTCAATTTTAAACGTCAACGGAATGTCTGGGAATGCTTTCAGGATTTCCAGCAACATCTTTGCGGGAATCGCAATCGTGCCTTTGTCTTCTGTTCTCACTTCGAGTTTCACGGTCATCGTGGTCTCGAGATCGCTTGCTGAAATGACAGCCTCGCCGGGCGCTAGATCAAATAAAAAGTGATCTAAGATGGGCAAGGTATTGCTGTTACTTAGGACACCACTCAAGGTTTGAAGGTGTCGAAGTAGGTGGGTGCTGGATACTATAAAATGCATTGTGTAAATATGCAAGAATCCTCCTCTATTTCATCGAAAAAAGAGCTCAATTTTTCCACACAAAACTCACTGTTTTCATCTCACCGCTAAACGGCCACATCATGTTCCCTCAGCGCACTGTTCAAAGAGGTCTTTCTGTCGGTACTTTCACTACGTTTACCGATGATTAACGCACATGGAATATCATACGTTCCAGCTGGGAATTTTTTGGGTCGTGTTCCTGGGATCACGACAGATCTGGGTGGGATATAACCTCTGTGCTCCACAGGTTTGTCCCCTGTAACATCCAGAATCAACGTGCTCGAAGTCAAAACGACACCCGCTCCCAAGACCGCTTCCTTCCCTACCCTCACGCCTTCAACAACAATGCATCTGGAACCTACAAAAGCCCCATCTTCAATGATCACCGGAGAAGCCTGCAAGGGTTCAAGTACGCCTCCAATCCCCACTCCACCGCTGATATGAACATCCTTACCGATTTGGGCACAAGAACCGACCGTAGCCCAAGTATCTATCATGGTGCCTGAATCCACATATGCACCGAGGTTAATGTAACTCGGCATGAGAATCACATCTCTGGCTATAAATGCACCATAACGCGCAATTGCGTGCGGAACCACTCTCACCCCCGCCTTTGCATAGCCCTTTTTAAGAGGCATCTTGTCGTGAAACTCAAAAGGACCGACCTCAATCGTCGTCATCTTTTGGATTGGGAAATTCAAGACAACAGCTTTCTTTACCCAATCATTGACAACCCAACCTCCATCACCATCAGGAGACGCACATCGCAAAACGCCTGTATCGAGCTTCTCCATCACTTCAGCAACAGCAGCGCGGGCTTCTTTTGTATCCAGAAGCGACCTGTCATCCCAAATTGACTCTATCGTGTTTTTCATTTACTGTAAGTATATAAGTGGCAAAGGTATGTTCTCACTTGTATATTGCACCCATGTCAAGGTATATCGCATTTGATTGGGGCGCAAAAAGAACGGGAATTGCTGTAACAGACAGCAATGTAATCATTGCCACACCTTTAAAAACAATAGAGACACAAGGGTTACACGCTGAAATCGTTCGGTTATTGAATGACGAACCGTGTGGCGGATTTGTTGTAGGTGTGCCTGGACTAATGGTCGGAGGCCACACAGACAGCAGCGATGGCATCCAACTGTTTATTCGTTCCCTAGAAAAAACCTACCCGTCACTCCAAGTACACCAAGTTGATGAAGGCGATACGAGCAATGAAGCCATGTCAGCGATGATCTCAGGTGGGATGAATAAAAAAAACCGAAGGCAGAAAGGCGCACTCGACAAGGTCGCTGCCGCGATCATTTTACAGCGATTTCTAGAAAGCAGATAGGTGCTGCTAGCTGTCAAAAACTTCGACTGTTTTTGTTTGGCGTACCATATCTGTAAACTTCCCTTCAAAGCGGGTTGCGCGGACGATGTGATTGTCGATCCAATGGTAATTCCCTCCACGGGGCTTCCCCATCAAGAGTCCATGGTACCTTATCGAATGTTTCTTCATCCAACGCTCAGTAACCTCTCTGTGATCTTCAGTCCTTGATGTGAAGAACGTAAGAATATGTCCCTCATCATACCAACGGCTCATGGTCTCAAGCGCATCCGGAAAGGGCATGCACGTTGCCATCCTTTGGGGCTCCTCATTGGGGACATCTTCCGTAATCGTCCCGTCAATGTCGATGAGATAATTTTTAATACTGTCCTTTAATTGTGGCGATGCGGTGTCTCCATTTGCATCTTTGACAGATTGAAGGTGTGCGTTTTTTTCCATAAAACCAAAGTACCACGCATCCCTGAAAGCACCATGGATAGGGATGCTTCTTTTGTTATTTATTTTTCCTCCACAATGTGCATAAATGACGACGTGAGTTTCATGGGCGGCACATCTGCATTGATCAGACGGTCACGCAAGGCATGGAACCCCCCGAATTGACTTGCGAGATGATGGAAATTCATGAATCTATCTTGGGGACTGTTCTTCCGGCAAATTCTTGAGGCACTCCGAGAGATCGCATTGATTTTGTCGGGATTCTTTCTCCGTATTGCTTTTTTCATTTTCTTCTGCTGTGCGTCCCAAATCTTCCTCATTCCCGATGCACTGGCAGAAGCCGCACTCTTTAACGTTTGATCGACTGAAGAGGACACGTCCTCAATGACTTGTTGCAAGTCCGACAAAACGGCATCTACCTCTTTTGTTTTGCTCGGGAGTTGCCCCTCAATCCATTTACTGACCCATTCATTCTCATCCCACCAACCTTTTTCTAATGACCAACCCACTTCTGTGGCATGCGCTTGCATCTCCTTGTTTAAGACAAGTACATGATCCCTCAGATGCAAACCGGGCATCTCCATCTGCTTGAATGCAAAGGCACCTTCCAGTTGCTTCCAATAACTCAGCTCACCTGGGCCGAGAACAATGCTGACATTCGGCAAGAGAAGCTCTTGATAAAGAGGGCGCAACAACACTCCAGGACTCAGTTTTTCGGCATTGTTTTCGCACCACTCCCCCCATTCTAACCCCTCCTTATTCAAGGTCTGATCTCCTGCAGAAAACCCGCCAAATTCATCGTTCATGATTCCTACTCTAGACGCTCCTTCGGCCATATAGAATAGATTCACATCTCGTATATGCGCTGATGCTTTGAATCCTTTTGCAATTAATTCATCCGACGTTTTGCGGACACTGTCCCGAATACCTTGTGCTGTGAATTCCTCTGAAAAGAGACCTGCTGCCAATGCTTTCAGTTTGGGGCTGTCGGCATCTATGACGACCAACTCCGTTTCCCCATACCACACATGCATCCACCTCCTGAAAAGATCCGAATAACACTCTTTGTTTTTTTGTGACAAATCACAACAATCAGAGATGGCTTGAAAATCGGATCTGAAATCTGCGCCTCCCTGCCCCATGTCCTTCCCCCAAGACTCCAAACAGTCGTTCACTCCCTCCAAAGGCAATCTTCCAACTGGCCGTTTTAAGTCCCCCACAGGGCTTGACCATACGTGCTTGTCGACTTCCCCATTCACCCAACTGACCTCCTTGAAATCATGGTCTTCAGACGCCAACCAAAAGACAGGCACAACTTTCTCTCCTGTTTCTTTTTCTATTTGTCGCGCAAGACGAATCGCAGTGATGGTCTTATAATGTAAAAACGCAGGTCCTCCCGCAATTTGAAGTTGGTGACCTGTGGTGACTGTTCGAACACCCACTTCTCGAAATTTGCTCAAACCCACAGGTAGCGGCAAACTCAGCTGTCTGTATTGCTCCTCTAAAACTTGACATACAGTCTCCTTGATGTTTGTATTCTCAAGCTGACTTTTGATCTTAAGAGCTGACGATTGATGTGCCAAATGGTCAAGTACCAGTGTACTTAACCCGGGATATTCACGCGCATCTTTTGTATGCAAAATATGAATGTTTTAAAAACTTATTTGATAAGCGTCACGGGGCCAGACATCTCCTCAACCGCCCCATCTTCTAACACGACAGCCAAGGTCCATAAGTACAAACCTTGTTGTGCAATGCCACCAATGCGATTGTATCCTCCCCAGTTTGGGACCTCATCGGCACTCTCCCAAATCATCGCTCCAGTGCGATCAAAAATCCGTAACAAAGCGCCTCGATTGTCTCTTAAAGAAGGTTCGAATACATCGTTAACATTGTCGTTGTTGGGAGAAAACGCTGTCGGTACAAATGTACTTCTTTCTAACAAAAACAGATCCGAAGACTCACCCCTGTCAGGTAAATCATTCGATTGGAGTTCTGAAGTGAGATCCCGAATAGAAAACTCATCCACAAAGTAATATGCTTTGGTTCTGTCGGGGCCTTCTAAAGATAGGATTTGCTTTCCAACCTCAACTCCGAACAAACCGAACGTGAAATATTTGTACTTCTCACTCGCTGTAAAAGCAAATTTGATGACTTTCCATCCTTGATAATACTGAATGTGAGAAATTTTAAACTGAGGCTGAGCGATAATTGGATCGCGCTCTGTTTGGTGTAATTCTTCTGTCGAAAAAGCAATTCCCAAATCGCTTACACCAAGACCCGCGGAGCTGTGCTCGTAGACATCCCCATTTGAAATCGCAAATGAGAATTCATACCGTTTACCGACGGTCAATGGCTCAGAGAATTTCCCCATCAAATACTCTCTCATGTTTGAACCAGACCTGCCACTCACCTCAACACCTGCAATGGCATACCCTTCATAGGCGGTAACGTATGCTAAAGGAGTCTCTGGCAAATCACCTCCATTGTAGCCGAAGGTGTGATAATAATCCGGATTTGCAATTGCACTCCCGGCATTTGTCCAGTTGTTCATCAATTCCCATTGTCCGGATTGATTGGGTACCGTCTCACTAATCTCGAAACCACCATTCAAAACATAGACTTGAGCGGAGAATGAACCTGACAAAACCAGAGAAACGCCAACGCACAAAAACATGGACGCCGCCTTAATGGCGCGCTTTGTATCGTTAATGTTGGTTTTGATCGAATTCATGCTATTGCAATATAAACATCGCAGACATAAAACGCAAATTTTTCACCACCTAACCCCCAGAGCAACCCAAGTAGTTGTTCTTGTTGGCGCCCAGCACAATTCAGCCCTAAGAAACCAAGGGGAATTCCAAGCCGACCAGCTTGTAAATGTTCTTATTTGTAGTGCATTGGTTTTATGGGGGATGATATCATACGTTAAATCAGAGGATACTGGATCTGATTCTCCTGGCTCAGGAGTTGGATATAGTTTTGTGAATTCATTCTTTTTCGGCAACCATTCCAATTGAGCACCCCAAATCCACCCTTCTGCAGACCTCATCACACCATGCCATTCCACACCCAATGAAAGTTTAAGTTTGGGTCTGAATGTTATTGGCGCAGCAATGGTGTCATATTCATTCCCTAGGACATCCACATCTGTTGTATAAATTTCCAGGACATCAAAGCCATCCCACTCAAATCCAATGGCACTTTCTTTCACTTCTTCTTCATCAAAAATCTGCGACATTCCCACAGAAACACCTCCCCTGTAGTACCATTGAAAAGATTCTCCGAACGGGTGAGCCGCTTCTAGGCTAAACTCGGGAAATCTTATTTCATTTTTAACGACGTAAAAATCGTTTTCAGAAGCATCATCACCTCCTATTTCTGCTCCTGCTCTCGCCAATGCGATAAATTCAGCGCCATCAAGCCATTTTCGAAATACTGACTTTTCAGGTCGTCTCCAAACCGTATCGACTTCTACGTTGGCCGTAATATTAACAATGTGACCGTCAATTAATACCGTGTCACGCGGATTCTCAAACGAAATAGCAAATGCGTGAGAATGAGCGTGAAATCCACCCAACAATAGAACAAGAGACAAAAAGCATGTTATTCTAGGAATGGACCCATTGCCTTCTATGTGTTTGAAGGCGTTTTCAATCATTCGTCCACTTTCAACTTCGCGGGAAGAACCCATTCTACAGCCTCCTTCTTCTCTTCTACTTTATCAATGGTCTTTTGTTCTTCAATGTCCTTCTGAACAGTTTCAACTGGAGGGCCTGCAACAACTGGAAGTGTCGCCCCCTCTTCACTCAGAATGTCTTCACTCAGAACGATGTTTTCTTCAACTTCAACAGATTCTGTCTTGGCAGTCGCAACTTCAACAGATTCTGTCTTGGCAGTGACTACTTCAACAGATGAAGCGACAACGGCTTCGTCAACCACAACCACTTCGTTAGCAACAACAGCTTCGTTAGCTACTACGACTTGTTCGACGGCAATGTCTGGTTCAACCATAACGTCTGTTTCTGGCATCAAGAACCAAGCAAACCCCACGATAACAACACCAGCAACAAGAACCGCCTTAGATGTCAAACCAGATGTCCCAGAAACTTCTGAATCGAGTTGACTAAAGACCGCATCTTTCATGCCTTGTGGTGGTGCAACTTCATGCCCATCATAAAGACCTTGGATGTGAGATGTAAATGTATCTTGAACGGGTTTCATCTTGAGTTATTTGTTAGGTTTTGCAACTTGCTCCATACTGTTCAATACGCCTTGCAGGAATTTCTTCGCGCGGCTAAGTTGACTTTTCGAAGTATTCACTTCAATATCGAGCATTTTTGATATTTCCTTGTGTTTATATCCGTCTAAGACGTAGAGTTTAAAGACCATACCATACCCTTCAGGCATACGAGAAATTGCATTCTCAAGCTCCTCACGGGTAAAGTCACATTCTTTAGACGCTTCTATGTCTCTAGGGGTTGCAAGGACATCTGTAATATCTGCTTGATTTGCGTGTTTTTTATTCTTTCGATAAAGTGAAATAGCTGTATTTACTACTATTCTACGCATCCAGCCCTCAAATGAATTGTTTTCAGAAAAGCTATTTAAATTTTTAAATATCTTCACCCACGCATTTTGTACGACATCTTCTGCATCAATTTTTGTATTTGTATATCTAAGCGCCACCGCAAAAAGAAGTCCTGAATACCTGCCATAGAGATCAAATTGTGCACGTCGGTTTCCCTCCTTACATTTTTCAATTAGCTCTACGACTTCAGGCTCTACGCTCATTGTAAACTTATTTATTTAAACTTATCTAAATCCAAATCTAACCAACTCAGAGCAGAACTGTGAAAAAGATTTTCTAAATCTGGATGACTGAGATTCATTTTCTCCATGTACTCCCCAAATTTAAGGTCGCCTAGTGGAAAAGGGTAATCAGTACCCATGCAAATTCTGTCAGTCCCTTGCATTTCGATAACATACTTGAGCAGTCGCGCATCATGCGTAATACTGTCTACCCAAAACTTCCCCAAATACGCCCTTGGATTTACATTGTTGTCTATGGCGACAAGATCCGGTCTGCAATTAAATCCGTGTTCTATCCGTCCCAAAGTCGCCAAAAAAGCACCACTGGCATGTGAAAAGAGCACTCTTAAATTTGGCAATCTCTCAAAGACACCCCCAAAGATCATAGAACATGCTGCGCGAGACATCTCTGCGGGCATACCTACTAACCAAGGCAACCAATATTTTTCCATTTGAGATTTACCCATCATGTCCCATGGATGAACAAGGACAGACATCCCCAATCTTGAACAGGCTTCAAAGAATGGGAAGAATTGGGGCTCATTGAGATTCAAACCGTTCACATTAGAACCGATCTGAACTCCCGCAAAACCGATGGATTTTGCGCGTTCCAATTCCTGAATCGCAAGGGTGACATCCTGGAGAGGTACGGTACACAATCCCACATAATTTTTGGGATATTTGGTCACCAGGCCCGCAATGTGGTCATTTAAAAATCGCCCCAATTCCAGTGCATCGTTTGGTTTTGCGTCATAGGAAAACATCACAGGAATGGTACACACCACCTGAACGTCAACCCCCGATTCACTGTATTCAGCCATCCGCTGATCCTCATCCCAGCAATTTGAAGCGATCTCTCGAAAGAAAGTGTTGCCCTGCATCATCCGCGCAAACCCCAGCCGCTGTGAATCTTCGAGATGAATGAAGTTTCCATAACCAAATTTCTCGGTCCATCGAGGCATATTCCTTGGAATAATGTGTGTATGGACGTCGATTTTGAGCATTTGGTTTTAGAATTTGCCTAAATATAATAGTTATTGCTTTGTTGTATGCTTTTTTACATATCTCAGTTCTAACCGATTAACTGGGCTTACGATCCAACCGTCAATCGAATTGCGCACGAAATGAGTGACTTGGTCGTGAAAAAGTGGAATAACTGGCATTTCAGCGTGTACGATACTGTCCATCTTCGAATATAAATCCCATCGCGCATCTTCTTCAGACACTGACATCGAACGCTGATACAGTTCTTCGAACGCCTTGTTTCTGAAATGCGTGTAATTGGGACCGCCAGGAGAGAAATTTTTCTCGAGGAACAGGCCGAAGAAATTTTCGGAATCCGCATAATCGGCCAACCATGACTTCTTAAACATCATCGATTTAGAGGTCGCCACATTCTCCCTGTGAACAGAAGGCGGAGACACATCGATTTGAACCTTCAACCCGAGCGCTTGCCATCCATGTTGAATGGCAGCACAGATATCTACATAGTCTGAAGTTGTCCCAAACTCAAATTCAGGAAAACCTTCTCCATTTGGATATCCTGCATCCTTCAGAAGGGATCTTGCGAGCTCCAAATCAAAGGTGGGCGTCGAATACGCTGTTGCCCCAGGAAGAGAAGGTGGCACAAATTTATCAGAAGGAAGAACTGAATTTCTTCTTAAGTTTCTCGCGATACTTATTCTATCTATGGAAAGACTAAGCGCTTGTCTTACCCTAACGTCTAAAAAGGGAGATCCGAGCAATGTGTTGTCGTCCACAAGGAGACCGATATAGTCCGTTTTTAAGAACGGGATTCGGCGCAAGTTTAAATCCGCTTTGTGTTTCTCCGCCAAACCGCCATTTAAATCCATCAGATCCTCCATATATGCGGGGTGCAAACCGCTCATGAAATCATATCTGCCCTGAATCAGACCCAGGTACTCAGACCCCATGTCAGGAACGAAATCGATGTGTACGGCTTCGAGATATGGCAGCTGTACGCCTTGTTCGTCTCTTTCCCAATAGCTTTCATTTCTATGAAGCACAAGCGCAACATTTTCTTCCCAAAAGGCGAGCTTAAAAGGCCCCGTTCCAGCGGGCTTAGACCTGAAGTCCGATCCGCGTGCTTCAACGGCTTCCTCAGCCACTACAGAAGCGTATGGAGTCGTAAGCAATCCTAAAAAGGGAGGGAATTCATAGTCGAGATTGATTCTAACAGTGCTGTCATTCAGCGCGATGATCCCGCCCTCTTGAACAGCATCCAAGATCCATTCTCCCGGAGAAGCTACTTCTGGATCACGTAATCTCTCAAGACTGTAGACGACATCACTTGCGACGACTTCTCTCCCTCCTTCTAATCCTCTTATATCGTCTTGTTTGGCAAACATCACCCCTTTTCTAAGATGAAAAACGACTCCCTTTTCATCCCACTCCCAACGCTTTGCAATCGCAGGTTTTATTTCTAGTTCTGGAGAAAGTTCAACCAAACCATCGTACAAAGCATCCGCCACCCACATCAGCTCCAGGCTCCTTGAATGTGCCGGATCTAGGGTCGTAATACCCGCACTTTCATTGTATCTAAACACCCTTTCATCGTCTGAAAAATCTGCGACACTACAACCCAATAAAAAACTGAACGTGGTGACGAAAAAAAGAAAATGTGAAAATGTAAATTTTTGCATTTTAATAAAGCTGTCCGCAAGTTACGTGAGTGTACCTTTGTATTCGCTATGAAAAAACACTTCGCATTCTATCTTTTTCTATTCATCAGTGTGACAACAACCTTCGCCCAATCCACGGCAAGTGGGCGTGTACGTGATGCCGTAACTGGAGAATACATCCTCGGAGCAAACGTGATTGTTGAGGGACAGCAAAAGGGTGTGTCCACAAATCTCTACGGATTTTATAGCATTTCTGTTTCTGAGGGAGCCCAAACGTTGAGGTTTTCATTTATCGGATACAAAAGCCATGTGGAGAAACTTGAATTCGGAGTCACAAAGGTCATCAATGTCGAGCTCACACCCGCAACCATTGAAATCGGGCAGGGAGCTGAGGTGATAGGGAGTCGCACACAAAACACCCAGAGCACAGATATGGGACGCACAGATGTGAGCATTGAGACGATCAAAAGTTTGCCCGCCCTGTTCGGTGAGGTAGATGTTTTAAAAGTCATCCAGCTGCTACCCGGCATTCAGAGTGCAGGAGAAGGAAATACGGGGTTTTATGTTCGAGGTGGAGGTCCAGACCAAAACTTAATCCTGCTTGACAATGCCGCGGTCTATAATGCATCTCATTTGTTTGGTTTCTTCTCGGTTTTTAATGCCGACGCCATAAGCAATGTCGATGTTCACAAAGGAACGATGCCCGCCAAATATGGAGGCCGAATCTCGTCTGTGCTAGACATCTCTCTGAGAGAAGGAAATCGACGCGAGACAAAGGTCAATGGTGGGATTGGGTTAATTAGCGCGAGACTGACTGCGGAGGGGCCTATCGTAAAAGACAAATCAAGCTTTATCATCTCTGGCAGAAGAACCTACATCGATGTCATTACGCGCCCCTTTGTAAACACCACTTCAGCGGCCGGATCAGGATACTATTTTTACGACCTGAATGCAAAGATTAACCACAGATTTAGTGAAAAGGACGAGATCTTTCTAAGTGGATATTTCGGTCGTGATGTGTTTAGTTTTTCGAGTGCTGATGCAGGATTTTCAACCTCAATCCCGTGGGGAAATGCCACGGCTTCTCTGAGGTGGAATCACCTTTTCAACGACAAGCTATTTCTGAACATGAGTGCGACATACAGTGATTACGACTTTTCTTTTGTGGGGAAACAAGAGGAATTCTCTTTCGGATTTAACAGTGGAATTGAAGACTGGAGCTACAAAACTTCACTGAGCTACTACCCATCTCCCAGACATAAAGTCATCACCGGGGTAGACTATGTATTTCATGAATTCATGCCCACTGATTATTTCGCACAAAGTGGAGACACTCCCATAGATATAGGGATATCAGGTGTGACGTTTAGTCATGAAACAGCACTGTACATTGAAGACAATTTCGACCTCAACGAGACCATAAGAATCTCTGCTGGCTTGAGATATAGTGACTTTAGACACGTCGGACCATTCACGAGATACAGTCAAGACTATACTCAACCTGACTCAATCAATTACGGAAAAGGCGAACTCGTCAAGAGATATGGCGGATGGGAACCCCGACTGAGCATGCGGGTCACAACTGGCCCCAACTCTAGCATCAAGGCCGGCTACAGCGAAAACTACCAGTACGTACATCTGGCCTCATTGTCTGCCTCTACAGCGCCTACGGATGTCTGGGTGCCAAGTAGCGACGTCGTCAAACCTCAATGGGGACGTCAATGGAGTACAGGGTATTTTACTGACATCGGAAAGAATAAAAATTGGGAGACCTCAATCGAACTCTATTATAAAGACCTTGAAAACCTTGTAGAGTATGCTGAAAACACCCTTCCAACAGATAACATTGGAACAAACACAGACAACAACCTCGTATTTGGTACTGGATGGTCATATGGTGCGGAGTTTTTTCTCAAAAAACGAACGGGCAGAATAAATGGCTGGATCGGGTATACTTGGAGTAAAACTGAAAGACAGTTTGAGGAACTCAACAACGGAGACATTTTTCCAGCAAAATTTGACAGACGCAACGATTTGAGCCTTGTCATCGATTACACCTTGAATGAAAAATGGAGATTCGGAGGTGTTTTTGTGTATGCAACAGGAAACTCAATCAGTCTACCTATTCAGAGGTATATGGTAGAGGGAAGGATCACCGACCTCTTCGGATCAAGGAACGGATATCGAATGGCCGACTATCACCGAGCAGATATAAGCGCGACGTATACGCCAGAAAAGAAAGAGAAAAACAAAAACAAAAAGACTGAAAACTCCTGGGTGTTTAGCGTTTACAACATCTACAACAGAGCAAATCCGTATTTTTTGTTTTTTGATACAGAAGGATCTTTAAGTGAGGGGACCCTTCAAATTCAAGCCAAACAAATTTCACTTTTCCCTATACTCCCTTCTTTTACTTGGAACTTTAAGTTTTAATCTAGGTAATTCATCGTTCGTTACACGAGAATATGAAAGCACTCAGAACCCTCAATCCACTTTTCTGGAAATACCGCAACAGACTTGTCGCCGGGTTTGTTTTTATCATATTCACGAATGGATTGGCTGTTTTTGCACCCGCTTTGGTCGGAGAGGGAATCAATGTTTTAAGGGAGGCATATGTGAATTATTTGGAGCCTGTTGCGAATGCTACAAATGAAACTGAGATCACGGCTGTTTTTGAACGCAACAAGGGCATTGAGTTGCCTCAAATACTTGCAACAATAAGCGACTGGATAGGCATTTCAAGTGATTGGGATGGTGAAGTGAATTCTATGAAAGACGTTCACCGACTGGTGATTGTGATTGCTATTTTTCAGGCAATCCTTTATTTAATCAGCTTTCTCATCAAAGGGATCTTCCTCTATTTCACACGCCAAACCATCATCGTGAACTCACGCATCATGGAGTTTGACTTAAAGAAAAGAATCTACGCCCACTACCAGAAATTGGACGCCTCATTTTACAAAGCGAATGATACAGGTGATTTAATGAATCGCATCAGCGAGGACGTAAGTAAAGTGCGGATGTACCTCGGGCCTGCCGTCATGTACTCTCTAAATCTCGCAGCATTGATCATTCTCGTGGTGTGGATTATGCTCACCATAGACGTGACGTTAACCATATATGCCCTACTCCCACTCCCGTTAATGTCTGTTGGGATTTATTTCATTTCCACCAAAATAAACAAGCTTAGTGATGCTGTAGCTAGAAAACAGAGTGACATAAGTTCTTTTGCACAGCAACATATTTCTGGTATTCGAGTCCTCAAATCATATGCCAGAGAAGCAAAGTCTGCAATTCGCTTCGAACAGGAATCTGACGAATACAAAAGCCATGTACTTAAACTCGTAAAAGTAGAGGCGCTATTTATGCCTATCATCATTTTACTCGTAGGCTTAAGCACTGTTCTTACAGTCTATGTCGGAGGCCTTCGAGTCATGGAAGGCCAGCTTGAACTGGGCCACATTTTCCAATTTATTTTCTATGTAAACCTACTTACTTGGCCTTTTGCATCAGTCGGATGGGTTACGTCTTTGGTCCAAAAAGCAGAGGCATCGATGGCACGCATTCTTCATTTCCTAGACACCGAGCCTGAAATAGTCTCGGAATCCAATGTGAAAAGTGGCGCGGAAAACAATTTTGAGGCAGAGTACAATCCCAGTGCTGGACTCGTCTTTAAAGATGTCGGATTTACATACTCGAAAACAGGCATCAAAGCACTAGAGGGTTTAAACTTCACGCTCGAAGTAGGCACCACAGTCGCCATTACTGGAAGAACGGGAAGCGGAAAGTCAACAATTCTACAATTGGTCATGAGAATGATGGATCCAACTGAGGGAAGCATCTCGTTTAAGGGCGCTGAGTTAGGCCTATGGAAATTAGAAACATATCGCGAACATACCGGATACGTGCCCCAAGATGTGTTTCTGTTTTCGGACACCATTGAAAACAACATCTCATTTGGTGTAAAAGAATTCAAGAGTAAAGAAAGAGAAAAAGAACGAATCATAGAGTCTGCCTTAGATGCTGGTGTTTTGGAAGATATCAATGGGTTTGAACATGGATTTAAAACGTTGCTTGGGGAAAGAGGCGTGAACCTCAGCGGTGGACAGAAACAAAGAATCAGTATTGCCAGGGCACTCATCAGAGAACCCGAATTGTTAATACTAGACGATTGTCTTTCTGCAGTAGATGTCATTACCGAAAAACATATTTTAGGAAGATTGAAAGAAGGCCATGACACGCGGAGCACGCTGGTCGTCAGTCACAGAATCAGCACGATCAAAGATGCAGATCTTATTCTCGTAATCGACGAGGGACGAATTGTAGAGCGTGGAACGCATCAAGAGCTTATAAAGACTGGAGGTCTTTACGCAGAAATGGACAAGAAACAGGAGAGTTCGTGAAGAACGAACTGGCCTAGCATGCAACGCCTATATAGATTAAAAATAGAAGAAGGTCATTGACTGTCACAGCGCCATCTTCATTTAAATCTGTTGTACATCCTGGCCCCGAACATCCGTAGGCGCCTAAGATGTAAAGCAGGTCCATCACATTTCTTGCATCGTCGAAATTAAAATCTCCCGGACAAGAATGATGCTCGTCAGCTTGAAACACGCCATCACAATTGTTGTCGAACCCCTGATATGTGCCTATGGCACCAGGGTAAATAACAGCTGAGTCATCATTGCAATCCAAGGTGTTCATCACATATCCTGCGGGTGGAGCACACATGAATACTTCACCTACCAGATTTCCAAAGCCGTCTCCATCTTCATCTGGATACCATGAAAGAAGAGAAACGTTATCGTCAATAAGCCCATTGCAATCGTTGTCACTGAAATCACAAATTTCGGGAGATCCAGGATATGTAGAAGCCCTAGAATCGTCGCAATCCAGAGCGTTTGTAACATAGGAACCTTCATCAACCACATCAATTTCACATCCCAAAACAGAAATGTTTTGATCTCCGAAACCGTCACCATCAGCATCTAGAAAAAGCGCTGAAGGGGATTCAATGGAAAATTGGGTGCGGGCTTCAAAACGATGTGATTCTGTTTCTAAAACCCACAATGGATTGATGACACCTGAAAAATCAGATGACCCCAAAATATGGCACGGCGTGGTGCTTCCTGGTGCTACAGTTGTGGGTTCATGGGTGACTCCAACAGGATAAACGCCGATAGGAAGTCCTTCTACAGAAAGTCTATAAGGCCCCGTAAATCCTTCGGGGACAGTCACATGAAAACTAATCCAATCACTTGTGCACCAGGAATCGTCAAGCACAGAGACGTCTAATACATTGTGTTTTACAATGAATAAACCCCGATCAATCGAAGAAACCGCAATGTAGCCTGAGGCAAAAAAGGGATAGTTTGACCAAGAACCTAAAAACCCTGTGGCATCATCCTCAGGGTACACATCGAAATACGCGACCTCGGTGAGGATACCCGAAGACCACTGACTTGTGTTTAAAATTCTAAGACCAGACTTATAATTGCTTTGGTACGCTAATTCACCAGAGATATATTGGTTGTGATCTGTGGCTAGTATATTTGAAATATGTTGCCCGGCAAGCTGTGGTGAGTCAAGATTTTGGACGTCCCATATCAATGTCCTAGTGCCAGGCACAGCGTTTGAGGTTTCGTCAAGTTCGTCTCCCATAAGAATAAAAGCACCATCATCACTCATCCAAACTTGGTGCGCATAATGGGCATTGAGATAGGATGAATATGATATTTGAACCACATCCGTAGGGTCCGTTACGTTTAGAATGACCAACCCTGTAACGTTCGCAGCAATCAAAATGATGTCTCCTTGATAATCTGGATCAGGACCAGAATAGGTGACAATTTGTGCATCGTGAAAATATCCGGATTCACCATAAATACCGGAAACATAAGGATTTAATGGGTTTGACACATCATAAATTACCACACTGCCAGATTGGAGATTTGACCCCAATATATAGAGTGAATTGGAGTCTTCATGAACTGCCAAATTGTGACCGGTACTCACTCCTGAAACATGATTTGATTCAGACCAAATTACCGTTCCCAACGATTCATCCCAACCCCTTAATTCTGTCAGATCGAAAATCTGCAACCCATGTCCAGGAGCCTCACTCACCACATAGGCGTAATCTCCAATGACTTTCACATCCCTCCACAAACTATTCGTACTGTGCGTCGGAAGACGTCCCATAAAATGAGGGACTCCCCCACTTTCCAATTTAACAAAACATACACCATTGTCTGATCCCAGCAAAACATACTCTGTTGAATCGAGGGCGTCAGTCCAGCCCCATACATCGTTTGACAGGGTTACAGACATCTCCTCCAAAGACACCATCCCGACAAGCTCCATATTTAAACTGGGATAGAGGTCAGAGGCGATTTGGCCAAATAGATTCGTAAAGCAATGAACTACAATGCATAGAAAGATGGCGGTATATTTATGTGTAGTTTTCAAGACACGAAAAGATACGTAAAAAAAAAATAACTTTTGCCGTAAATTAGATGCGTGAAAAAAGTAGATGTCAGACCATTTGATGGTTTAAAAGTTCTGGAACTAGCGAGTGTGTTGGCTGGCCCCTTGGCAGGAAGCTTTTTGGCTGAAGGAGGAGCGACCGTACTCAAAGTTGAACACCCTGAGCTGGGTGATGTAACTCGGAGTTGGAGGTCTGAAGGAGAGTCCAAAGACGATCCAAACTCAGCTTATTTTGCTGCAGCAAACACATTCAAAAAAGCCATAAAAATTGATTTGGATTCTGAGGATGGACGCCGATGGCTTGAAAAAGAATTGTCCACCTGTGATGTTCTGTTGCAAAATTTCAAAGAAAGCGATCTCAATAAATTCAATCTTAACCCAGAGCAATTGGCAAAGAAATTTCCAAATGTCATTCACATTCGTCTGGTGGGATTTGCTGAATCACCTGAAAGACTTGCGTATGATGTCGTCATGCAAGCGGAAACGGGATTCATGCATATGAATGGAACACCAGAAAATGGCGGTGTAAAAATACCCGTAGCCATGATTGACATTCTGGCCTCACACCAAATGAGATCGGCCGTGACTACGGGACTATACGCTAGAGAACGCGGAGCCACTGGATGGTATGCCCAGGTGAGTCTTGAACTTAGTGGAATCGCGGCGCTTGTGAATCAAGCCACCAATTATCTGATGAATGATACTGTCCCTCAGCCAAGGGGCTCCATTCATCCAAACATTGCACCCTATGGCGAACAGCTGGAATTCGAGGATGGAAATCTCGTTCTGGCAATAGGAAGTGACGCACAATTTATATCTTTATGTGAAGTTCTCGGGAAGCCCGAGTTAGGGAGAGATTCCAGATACTTGACAAATCATGACCGCGTGATTCACAGAATACCGCTCATTTCTGATCTACAGAAACTCGTGAAGGGAAATCAGAGAGAAAGTCTTTTGCAACAATTTCATGAAGCACGCGTTCCAGCGGGAGCGGTGAGGACTTTGGATGACGTTTTTGCACCTGGGTCACCTGGAGCAAGAGCTGTAATCAAAGAAGAAATAGAACACGCAACAAGGCCGCTTGTGAAACCGAGAACGACAGCCTATTCAGTCACGATTTTCGGCAATGAAATGAAGTAGGTTTTGCCTGGCTTCACAGTCAGATACCCCTTCCTCAACCAAGGATTCAGTGCCTTTAATTCCTTCAGATTAGATCCATTCTCCAACGCAAAATCATTGAGATTACTGATGTTTTCAGAGACTTCGAGTTCCCGAACTTCATGTGGAAAATACATGTTCTCTGGTGAAATGTGAAAGCCATACTTCACAGGCGAGCTCATCACTTCTTTAATCGCCAACATTCTATATACATACCTTCCAGTCTCTTTGTTTAGATGAAGATCCCAGTAATTGTCTACGCTTTGCTCGTCGAGTCGCTTTTCTACGCCATACTGCCCCATGTTGTATGAAGCGGCTGCCAAAGACCAACTACCAAAATGTGCATAGGATTCCTTTAAATATTGACATGCAGCCCTGGTGCTCTTTGCGACATCATATCTTTCGTCAACGGAAGGGCTCACTTCCAAACCATATTCAGGTGCGGTCTTTTTCATAAATTGCCAAAATCCACTTGCACCCGCAGGCGACACCACCTGACTCAATCCGCTTTCAATGACAGCGAGATATTTAAAATCATTTGGCACCCCTTCCTCTTTTAAAATCTCCTCTATGACCGGAAACCACCTCGAAGATTTCTTTAAATACAAGATTGTGGAACTGTGCCTGTATGTATTTACAATCAGTTCCTTATCTAGACTTTCTCTCACGCCAAATCCATGAATTGGAACGACCTCTCCAGCAAGCTCTAACGCATCAGGAATATTTGGAGATACAAACAAATTGACATCTGTCGAACTGATTACATCTGTCGAATTGACTACGGAAGGCAATGTTTCAGAAGATACAGCGGTTACAAAAAGCAAACTTGAAGCGGCAATTGCGATGGTGGTGAGAATGGCGTTTGGCATGTCTGGCAAAGTTACTTGAGGAAATCAAGTCTGGTCGTGCACACAACGATGGTTATTCACATAGTGCTTGTGCTTAAAACCCTAAAAAAGACGTGTTAAAAAGGGGATTTAAAATCTTGAAACAATGGCGCTTTTAAATCTTTGTCTGAAAGAATCGGAGATGCTACTCCCCAATCGATTCCCAAACCTGGGTCGTTCCACAAAAGCGCGTTTTCACACTCCGGATTGTATGGAGAAGTACATTTATATTGGACCTGTGTATCCTCTTCGAGGGCCAAAAATCCATGCGCAAATCCTTCGGGAATCCAAAACTGCAATCCTGAAGCTGCATCCAGTTGCACTGCATAATGCATCCCAAATGTGGGTGATGATGAACGTAAATCAACGGCAACATCGAGTATTGACCCCTGAGAAACACGAACAAGTTTTCCTTGTGGAGATGGAGGATTTTGGAAATGTAAGCCTCGAAGCACGTGGGCTTTTGAGTGGCTTTCGTTGTCCTGTACGAATCGTACTTCACGTCCTACAGCACGTTCAAACGCACGCGCATTCCAAGACTCAACGAATCTCCCCCGATGATCTTCAAAGACCGTAGGCTGAAGCAACAGCAGGCCAGAAATAGGTGTCTTCGTTATTTTCATCATTACAAGCCTCTCAATACAGCATACAACAAGCCTATCGTTGAAGTGATAGAAACGATGGGCGTTATTTCATTCAAGAATCCAGTGGCCAAATCAGGGGTAGAACTCACGTATATAATGTCATTTGCTTGTACAATTAAGGATGCATCCTGCACGCCTTCGATGGAACTTAAGTCGAGCAAGTAAACATCTCTCCCGTCTTTCGTATTCCTTATTAATTTCACCTTGGAAGCGATTCCTCGTGACCGAACTCCTCCCGCAAGCGCAAGGGCTTCTAATACGGTTGTGTTTTGGTTCTTCAGTGTAATGACTGTGGCCTGACCCGCTTCACCAGGAAAAACCAACACTCTGTTATTTGTGACACTCAACAAGACATATGGGTCATGGTAAGTGGAGGAATAGGCGTTCTCGATTGCTGCTTCTGCTTCTTCCAATGTCAAATCAGACACCTGTATCAATCCGATCTCTGGCAATTCCACCTCGCCCGATGGTTTGATTCGATAGGTCCCCATATTCCGGGTTTGGTATACTGAATTGTTTTTTTCCTCGGAAAAAATACCTGTTGTGATGGCGAGAAGTCTCTCTCCGCCGTTTGGGAAAAGTTGAAATGACAACTCGTCATTGGCAGCCAGCTTATAATCTGTTGTGGTTGCGCGTACCAAATCCGCGTAGTCAAAACCTTTGGGCGATTGAAAAAGAAGATCCCTATTGATTGAACAACTCGAGATAAAAAAAACAACAAATGTAAAAGTCACAATTATTCTCATAACCGCAAGGTAAGACTCTAACTTTGCAAAATGTTAGAGACTTCGACACATAGACTTAGAGCGCTCGAACCTGCGGATGTCGTTTTGCTCCACAAATGGGAAAACGTCTCCTCTACCTGGTGGCTCGGAAGCACTCTAACTCCTTATAGCCAAGCGACTTTGCTTAAATTCGCAGAGGGTGACCACGAGATCTATCAAGACAAACAATTGCGTCTCATGCTCGATTACAAAGACGTAGTGCACGGATGGAAGACTGTGGGTGCAGTAGACCTTTATGACTTTGATATTCGGAATTTACGCGCTGGAGTAGGGGTCACAATCGACGAGGCTGAAAGAAAAAACGGACATGCGTTGGCTGGATTGAAGCTATTGAATGATTATTCATTTAAACATCTGGGATTGCATCAACTGTATGCAGAAGTTCCAGCAGATCATCTGCCGAGTAGACATTTATTTCAAAAAGCAGAATACATAGAATGTGAGTTAAGAAAAGAATGGGTAAAAGGCACCAACAAGTGGTGTGATGTCGTCTTATTTCAATTAATAAATCGTGATTAAAAAATATATTAAAAAGTACGGACTTCCTCTTGTAATCGTAGGAATATTAGGGAAAATGACATCAATAATATTGGTGTTTGGGGTTTTTGGACATTGGTTTGGCACACTCTTGCCGAGCGAGTCTGAACACATCACTGTTTATTTAGATCCAGAACTAACACTTCAAGAACACCAATTGACCATTGAGGAGGAAGTCACAAAGCATGGGGGCCATGGGGAGCGCCTGACGAGGGTGTTATATTGGAGAGGTTGGAGCGAACAAATTGTGCCTGGCAAGTATGAAATAAAAGACGGAGAGTCCATTGGAGATGTGGCGCATAAATTTGCGACAGGCGACAGGAAATCTGTAAGAGTCATTGTTCCTGCCGGCAGAGATCTCGATGTCATCGCAGGCAAAATCGCGCAGAACATTGCCGCTGACAGTTTGGCGGTTTTACAGCTCATCCAACCCGACAGTATCCGATGGCAAATGATTCCCAACACCTATGAAATGTGGTGGGAAACGGAGGCTGAAGAAGCGGTTCTCAGACTCACAAAAGAAAGCGCGATTTGGTGGAATCCGGAACGACTGGAAAAAGCAAAAAACAAAGACCTTTCTGCGGAAGAGGCTGTGATTTTGGCTTCTATCGTCCAAGCCGAAACATCGAACATCTCTGAAGCGCCAATCGTTGCTGGGTTATATCTGAACCGATTGAAAATAGGTCAAGCGCTTCAAGCAGACCCAACATTAATTCATGCATGGGACGATATCAGCATTACTCGGGTTCTGAACAAACACAAGGAGATCGACTCGCCATACAACACGTATACACATACGGGACTCCCTCCAGGAACCATCAGAACGCCAGAGCCAACATACATCGACGCAGTTCTAAATGCGACAGAACATGACTATCTCTATATGTGTGCAGAACCAGGAGGTACGGGAAAGCATGTTTTCGAAAGGAGATACAGAAATCATCTCAGGAATGCAAGAAAATACCAAAACTGGCTGAATAAACAGAACATTTACCGATGAGGGCTGTTGCTCATTTATTTTGCTTCTTTACACTCACATTATTCTTTATTGACAAGTCTGAAGCGCAAAGGATTGCCCATGCAAGCATCAAAGTTGGTGAGATCGTTTTAGATGGAAAACTGAATGAAACAGCTTGGGCAACTGTGGAAGGATCAACAGGTCTCACTCAATATTCTCCCAACCCCGGAGACAAGTCTTCACAGAAAACAGAAATAAGAATTCTGTACGATGATGAAGCGATTTATGTGGGAGCACAAATGTTCGACACTGCACCTGACTCCATATTGATGCAGTATTCACAAAGAGATCAAATCAAGAACTCTGACGAATTCGGAATACAATTTTCGCCATACAATGACGGCATTAATGGCGTTGCTTTTGCGACGACACCCGCGGGAATCTTAGTGGATGTGAACATCTCCCCTACGGGACAAGATTTTAATTGGGATGCGGTCTGGGATGTACGGACTGTCGTTGATGAAAACGGATGGACAGCGGAGTTTAAAATACCATGGTCCGCCCTGAGGTTTGCGAAGATGGAGCAAGGAGAAGAAATCGTTTGGGGCCTGAATTTTTACAGAAAAATCAGAAGATTGAGAGAGTTCTCAGTTTGGGAACCCATGGACCCCACAAGCACTGTTGAAGGACTGAGAGAAACTGGAGAGCTTCATGGGTTCCGTCAAATAACCCCACCTCTAAGGATGACTCTGTTTCCTTACGTCTCCGTTTACGGTGAGAATATGGAAGACGGGAAGTTGGGGACCAGGATCAACGGAGGGATGGACTTAAAGGCCGGAATTGGTGATGCTTTTACATTAGACATGACACTCATCCCCGATTTCGGTCAAGTTGTCGCTGACAATCTCGTGCTTAATTTAAGTGCGTTCGAAATTGAATTCCAGGACAACCGACCGTTTTTCACTGAAGGAACTGAACTCTTTAACAAGAGCGGACTTTTCTACAGTCGCAGAATAGGTGAAAACCTGCAACTGATCAATGCCTCAAAATTTTCTGGCAGAACGAAAGGAGGATTGGGGATAGGCGCATTACAGGCTTTTGCGATTGATGCTGAAGCGAGTGACACGACTGACAACACGGCTGTCACCTCCTACTCTGTCGCTGTATTAGACCAAACCCTACCTCACAACGGTTACGTACACGGAATAAGCACATTTGTAACGAATGACGGAGAGTCCGCCCTTGTTCAAGGGGTCGATTTTGAACTTCGAAACAAGGAGAATTCTCAAGCGGTGTATGGCCGAGCTTCCTACAGCACCGAGGGACACACATGGGAACTGGGAACAGAAAAACTCTCCGGAAATTTTACATATAATGCCTCTCATCTTGAAGAAAGTGAGTTTTATGACCCCAACGATTTGGGATATTTAGATGCCCCAAACGAGGTGGTGAACGCATTAAGTCTTGAATATAAAATCGTGGAACCTTTCGGGAGGTTCCTTCGACTTTTCTCATCATTGGATCTTGTCCATACCCAACTATACGCTCCCAGAACATTTACAAACCTCATGATTTCAGGCAATTGTGGGGCGCTCACACAAGGATTTCAGTTTGCGCGGTTGGGGTTTGCGGGGTCACCTGTGAGGGGGGTTGATTTTTTTGAACCGCGCATTGATGGGTATTCTTTTAATTTGCCTAGATGGGGCGAGGCCGATTTCATTATCTCTACGGATTATAGAAAGAAAATTGCCCTTGACCTCAGAATCGCACGAAGCATTGCATTTACTGAGGGCGTAGATTGGAATGGATTTGATTTCAGAATAGAACCCCGATTTAGAATAAATGACAAATTGTCCTTTAGTTACATCTACAGCTATCAAGGTCAGTTTGGCGAACTTGGGTTTGCCGACACGCTATCGATCGGCATCCCCCCCGAAACAAAAAGCCTCTTCGGGAAACGCAACAACAAGAGTGAAACACATGTGCTCTCAGGGTCGTATATCTTGTCCAACAGATCGAGTTTTGACCTCCGAATTAGACACTACTGGAGCACGGTAGATTACCTTCAATTTTACACGCTGGGGACAGACTCTGAACTCCATGAAACTGAGCTTGTCAATCTCGATCCTGACAACACCTCTGAGTACGATGTGAACTTCAATGCCTGGAGTGTCGACTTCGGATTCAGATGGCAATTCTCTCCAGGCAGTCAACTGAGTATTGTTTGGAAAAACACACTGCAATCCCGGGGCGACATGCTCCCTTCTGGCTACGTCGACAACTGGGAACAAATGCTTGAAGAAACATTCACTAACTCGCTTTCTATAAGGGCATTATACTACCTTGACTACAGCTCTGTAAAGCGCTCTTTAAACAAGTGATTTACGGGAAGGTAACGTTGCCAGACCATTCAGATATGAGTCCAACTTCGTCCTGTGCTACAAACCTTACCGTTTGGGTTCCTCCCGAAATATGATGTAAATCTGACGCGTGATACATGGCTGTTTTGCGCTTCGGATTCCAGTGAAACAAAACCCACTGATCATCAATAAACCCTTTGATTTGAGACACCCCACTTAGGGCATCTTCAACGTGAAAAACAAGGTCACCATTTTCCATGATTGGAGACGCAGAATGTTTGGGCAAAACACGTGGCGGAACTGTATCCTGTAAGAGGTGAAATACACCCATTTTTGAGGATGAAAACGCCAACTTTGTCCCCACACATTCACAGACTTCCACACCTGCTCTTTTGCCTTTTTCATTGCGCCTTTCTGCCACCCAATAATCACAATCATTTTCTGGGCAGTCAAGTGTCACTGTGAACGATTTTGCAAGAGGTGCATCTGCTGGGCCTACGACCACGTCTTTCACGCCCAGTACAGATAAAGATGCGGTTTCTCTGCTGTAAAATGAATACCTAGGCCAAACCACTGACATCCCTCCCACGCTGAGTTCTGTTTGACGAGAAGGAATTGCCGGCACACTCTTTTTAGAATTGCTGTCAGCAGAATGATTTGCAGGTGTGATCAATTCATTTGAATTGACCTGCCCGTGTATTGAATAGGAACACGACGTAACATTTCCATGCGCGTCCCAACACTTGACATGAATGGATTTTGTTTGTCCCTCTAAAATCATGAGATTTTCAGAAGGCCTTTTTTGATAAATATTCAATCTGTTCCCCTGCAAAGGCGCGAATCTGTGAATTTGTGTTTTGGAGGAATTCCATTCGGGATAATAAGAATGCGCATTCATATCCTTATTGACAGAAAAATCAAGCGTATCGATGGAATGCGACGAGAAAAGGGCACCATCTATTTCAACTTCAAGTTTATAAATCCCGCATACATTCGACGCTCCATCTAGCCGATCCTTGGCTTCTACACAGAGATTTACATAACCGGCTGAGATTGAGACAGTGTCACCCTTGTTCACTTTGACAACGGCTTCTCTGTTTTCTAATCCACGAGCGTCAACTGGGACAATCCACAGTCGACCTACTTCAGGTGGACGGGAGTCAAAAATGGCCAAATCCCATTGCAGAGGATTCACTGGCTTTTGATGTGCGTCACGCATCTCAAAATGAAGATGCGGCCCACCTGAAGACCCCGAATTTCCACTCCATCCGATCGTGTCACCTTGCGTAAAATATACAGATGTCACAGGACAAGCATCAATTCCAAACGACCTCGAAGCGTATTGTCTTTTCAAAAGCCAACCTTCAATCACGGGTGAGTAAAGGGACAAATGAGCATACACCGAGGTTGAGCCATTTTTATGTTTCAGATATAATGCGTTGCCGTACCCACCAGGCTTCACTTTCACACGTGTCACAACACCATCTGCGACAGCAAGAACAGGAAATCCTTCACGACCTTGGGTCTTGAAATCGAGTCCAGTATGAAAGTGGTTCCCTCTAAATTCACCGAAATTGCCACTCAATACAAGTGGGATCCCAAGTGGCGCAATCAAGCCTGTAACAGAAGAATGAAGTGTATCGGAAGCGCTTTGACTAAGGGATGAAAATCCCGCAAAAACAAAAGAAATCAATACAAAAAGAGAGGGTTTTAGGGGCATGGTGTAAAACTACAAATCTTAACGGGGTAATACATGCCAAATTTAGCAAATCATTAGAATCAATTACCTACATTTGTTAAGATAGCTCGCACCATGCCTACACTGAAAGAATCCACAGAAAAACTTGTCGCCGCAACAGACCGTTTGCTACAAGATTACAAGATGGAACGTTCTGCCCGTAAAGTAGAAGAAGAGAAAGCCCACGCTCAGATAAAAGACTTAAAAGAACAGTTAACAGCTCTTCAAAATAAGTATGAGAGTGCGGTTGACAAATACGAAGTAGCGCGAAGTGCGAGCAAAATTTCATCACCTAACCCCACAATTCAAAGCCATGACACAGCTGCCTTTTCAGCCGATCAAATAGATGCGCTGGTGGAGGAAATCGACTCATGTTTGTCTTGTCTGAATTTACAGAATAATTAATCTTACAATGTCTCAAGAAACCATTGACATAAGTATCGCAGGGCGTTCTTATCCTTTAACTGTCTCACCAGAAGAAGTTCAGGGTATTAAAGATGCTGCTGCTGCTGTTGATGAGAGGATTAAAGAATTAAAATCTCAATTTGCAGTACAAGACAGAATTGACTTATTTGCCATGACAGCACTTCAGCTGTCAATACGTGTTAAACAGTTAGAATCTTCTACACCTTCTGAAAATAACATGTCAGAAAAAGACGATACGCACGAAGCAAAGTCAACTCAAGCAATCGAAGACCTACTCCAACGGATTCAATCGGAAATGGAAGGGTAAGCCGTAAGGCAACACTCAATGAATTTAACTATCATATACATCATCGGCGGAATACTCGTCGGTGGAGCGCTGGGATTCATCTTGTCAAAGATGGGCCTTAAATCTAAAGCTGACGGCATTATTCGCGAAGCCGAACTAAAAGGAGAGAGTATTAAAGAGAAAAAGATTTCTCAGGCAAAGCAAAAGTTTTTCGAATTAAAGGAGAAACAAAAAGGCGACCGCAAGGATTTAGACCGCAAGCTCAATGAGCGAGAGGAGCGCATCCGTAATACAGAGAAAAATCTCAATCGACAAAATGAGAAAACCAAGGATCTCGAGAAGCAATTAGAAAAAGGAACTGAAAAAATAAACCAGCGCATACAAGCAATAGAGAAGAAATCTACAGATGTTGAAAATGACAGACTGAAGGCGATTGATCTCCTTGAGAAAATATCTGGTATGTCCGCTGAGGAAGCAAAGAAGAACATGATAGAACAAACTGTTCAAGATGCAAAAATTCAAGCAGCTTCAATGGTTCAGGACATCATCGATGAAGCGAAACTCAAAGCAAACACGGACGCAAAGAAGATTGTAATACAGACCATTCAAAGAGTCGCAACGGAACACTCCGTGGAGAATTCGGTTTCCGTATTTAACATCAAAAACGACGACATTAAAGGACGTATTATTGGCCGAGAGGGCAGAAATATCCGAGCGCTTGAAGCGGCTACTGGCGTCGAGTTTATTATTGACGACACCCCCGAAGCGATTATATTGTCTTGCTTTGACCCTGTTAGAAGAGAGATCGCAAGACTGTCCCTTCATCAACTTGTCACAGACGGACGAATTCACCCTGCACGAATTGAGGAGGTTGTCGCGAAGGTGATTAAGAAGATCGACGAAGAGATCATGGAGCTTGGGAAGCGTACATGCATTGACCTCGGAATTCACAATTTGAAAAGCGAACTGGTTCGTATGGTAGGCCGGATGAAATACCGTTCTTCTTATGGACAAAACCTCCTTCAGCACTCTAGAGAAGTCGCAAATCTTTGTGCGACCATGGCCGCTGAAGTTGGCGTAGACCCTAAGATCGCTAAACGAGCTGGACTTCTCCATGACATCGGAAAGGTCAGCGAAGAGGAGAGCGAATTGCCCCACGCGCTTTTAGGAATGAAAATAGCTGAGCGCAATGGTGAGAAAGCTGAAGTTTTAAATGCGATTGGAGCGCACCACGACGAAATTGAAATGACAAGTTTGATTTCTCCGATCGTACAAGTTTGTGATGCTATTTCAGGAGCTCGACCAGGAGCTCGACGTGAAATGGTGGAAGCATATATCGAACGCCTTCGCAACTTAGAAGACCTTGCACTTGAATATCCAGGAGTGACGAAGTCTTATGCCATTCAAGCTGGGCGTGAACTTAGAGTGCTTGTAGAAAGTGACAAAGTCAGCGATTCAGAATCGGACCAACTCTCTTTGGACATCTCAAATCGAATCATGAACGAGATGACCTACCCAGGCCAAGTAAGAGTGACTGTAATCCGAGAAAAACGAGCTGTCAGCATTGCTAGATAATCTCCCAGTAAAGCATGACTGAACACATTACAGAACCTAAGTTCGGCGCTTCACTCAAGTGGCAAAGTGTAAATGTTACTGTTCAAGTCGTTCTTCAACTTGTTTTTATTGCTGCCCTGGCGCGACTTATCCCTCCGGATGCGTTTGGCATCATGGCGATTGCTTTGGTCGTCGTAGGGTTTATTGAGATTTTCGCGCAAGTAGGAATAGGACCTGCGCTGATTCAATATCCCAACGTTACAAGAGATCACAAAAAGACCGCTTTTGTGTTCAGCTTGGGGCTGGGGATCATTTTCTTTGTCGCAACATTCTTTGCTGCTCCAGCAGTGGCATCATTTTACAACCAACCTCTTTTGGTCGAGGTATTAAGATGGATTGCACTGAGTTTCATCATTTCTGGAGCTTCTGTCGTCCCACGTAGCATGTTGATTAAAGAAATGCGTTTTAAATCGTTGTTCTTCTGCTCTTCAACGGCCTTGATCTTTGCCAACTTAATCTTGGGCTTAACATTGGCTGTGAATGGATGGGGTATTTGGGCATATGTCGCTGCGCTTCTCACTCAAAATATCTTGCTGGGCATTGGCTACTGGATCGCTTCGCCTTCTCCTGTTGGGGTTTGGATGAACAAATCTGCATTGCGAGAGATGGTCGGATACGGTGGTCGCAGCACTTTATTTAACATGATTAATTACGCTGCGGGAAAAGTGGATACGATGGTTGTAGGTGCCCAAACCTCAAATTGGACCCTCATTGGACTCTACGACAGATCATCTTATTTAATGGGACTCCCTGTCACAGTGCTGGGGAAACTTGGAGACAGTGTGTTGTTCAGTGGCATGTCTATGATGCAAAAGGAATTGGACAAACTTCGCACCACTGTCCTGGCTGCCGTTCATGCTGTTTCACTTCTTGTTTTACCTCTTACGGTCCTCTTAATCGTTCGAGCTGAAGATGTCACTGTTTTGATTTTGGGAGGGGATTTTCTTTATGCGACTCCGATTGTGACCATTTTATTTACGTGCGTAGCACTACGAAGTTTCATTAAAATTGGTGATGCGACAATGAGAGCGACCGACCACTTGAAGATTGGTGCATTCATTAAACTCGCATTCCTGATGGCTGTGGGCTTTGGTTCATGGTGGGCAATGGAAGCTGCCAATGTGGAAAATGTGGCATGGGCCGTTACAATTGCGACCGCGCTTCAAGCGCTCGCAATTGGCGCATGGATGGTCTTTGAAATGAAAATAAAGGGTTTGAATCTACTTCACAAGTTGGTTCCAGGAATCATTCTGAGCGGTGTTGTTTATCTCGCAGCGTTCATCATTCAAAACAACATCAACAACGATCTCTTGATCAGTGAAAGCGCACCAGAAATCAAACATGCAATTGTCATCTCGGCTCACATTCTCTTGTCCGCTTTCATCACGATACCCCTGATTCTTGCACATCCAGAAATGATGGACGGAGGTTCTCCTGAACTTCGAAGAAATATTTTTGGCAAAATGAAAACAGGAACATTACAAACTCGACTTATACGTTAATTAAATAATACATTCCCATGAAAATGACCATTCTTATTTCAGTATCCGTACTACTTATTTTAACAGGACTTCTAGGCTGGAAAGCATATGCAGAAGTCAATACCTATAACCCCATGAAAAGCCCCGTAGATTTTTATTCTCTGTCATGCAAAACGCTCGATGGCGCAGACTTTCAATTCGAACAATTAAAAGGAAAGCGAGTATTGATTGTGAATACCGCATCAAAATGTGGTTTCACGAAGCAATACGAGGGGCTTCAGAATCTTCATGACACCTATTCTGGAGATGATTTTGTCATCCTCGGATTTCCATGCAATGATTTCGGCAACCAAGAGTCGGGAAGTGAAGAAGAAATCGGTGCGTTCTGCTCCGCGAATTTCGGAGTTGAATTTCAGATGATGGAAAAGGTGAAAGTCAAAGGATCAAAAAAACACCCCGTGTATGTTTGGTTGACTTCGGAAGCAGAAAATGGAATCAGTGACCATTCTGTCAAATGGAACTTCCACAAATTCGCGGTCGATCAGCAAGGGAGTTTGGTCGGATCTATGCGAAGTGGCGTAAAACCTTCTGACAAAGAAATCACAGATTTCGCAGCGGGAAAAGAATAAGGAATTCACATAGAAATGTCCCAATCATTTATGACCTTTGTAAAAACGATATCTCGGTAACAAAACATGCGTAAAATTCATAATTTTTCGGCAGGACCATGCATCCTGCCCCCTGAAGTTCTTCAGGAAGCCTCAGAAGCTGTGAAGTCCTGGGGGAGCAATGGTTTGTCACTCATTGAAATGTCTCACCGCTCCAAGCCCTTTGTCGCAGTGATGGAGGAGACCAGGGCACTCACAAAAGAGTTGTTGGGCTTGCCAGATCGATTTGACATTCTCTACCTGCAAGGTGGTGCGAGTCTTGCCTTTTTAACTGCGGCGTATAATCTTTTGCCAGAAGGTGGTTCGGCTGCTTATTCAGATACTGGAACTTGGGCAAACAAATCCATTAAAGAGGCGAAGCATTTAGGCAACATCGAAGTTGTGGCGAGCGCCAAAGAAAGTGGATACACAGGGATTCCTGCAACACCTCAAGTGAATGCCAAGCACAGCTACTTTCACTACACAAGCAACAACACAATTTACGGCACACAGTACAAGGGTGTCCCTTCTGAAGCTGGCGTACCCTTGGTCGCGGACATGAGCTCCGACATTATGAGTAAGAAGTTTGATTCTTCTCCTTTTTCACTCATCTATGCTGGAGCCCAAAAGAACATGGGACCCGCCGGTACGGTTATGTATGCCTTTGACAAAAGCGCGCTGGGAAAAACAGGACGCAACATCCCCTCTTATCTAGACCTTGGTGTTCATCTCTCAAAAGACAGTATGTTTAACACACCTCCGGTATTCCCTATTTTCACGACGCTCCTTACGTTACGGTGGCTGAAAAATCTAGGAGGTGTTGAAGCCATTGAATCTATCAATGATCAAAAAGCGGCACTTATTTACAACGAAATAGATCGGAATTCTCTGTTCACTGGACATGCCGATATCGACAGTCGATCCACGATGAATGCGACATTCAAGCTCTTAGACGAAGGTCACAAAGATGCCTTTAACGAGGCGTGGGCAAATGCGGGAATTAGTGGCATCAATGGACACCGAAGTATCGGAGGCTATAGAGCCTCGATGTACAATGCGCTTCCTTTAGAAAGTGTCAAAGTACTTGTTGATGTAATGAATGAATTGGAACGTACAAGATGAATATACTCGCAAACGATGGCATCAGCCCATCTGGACTTGATGCATTAAAGAATGCAGGTCACACTGTTTACACAGACTTCATTGAGGGGGATCAACTCGAAACTTTCATCAACGAAAACGCGATAGACGGCGTACTGGTCAGATCTGCAACCCAGGTGAGACAAGTGCTTATGGACGCATGTCCTACTCTCAAGTTTGTAGGGAGAGGCGGTGTAGGAATGGACAACATTGACGTTGCGTATGGCAGAGGCAAAGGCCTGACTGTATTTAATACGCCTGCAGCATCGTCTCAGAGTGTTGCAGAGCTTGTCATGGGACACATTTTTTCACTTTCTCGTTCGTTGCATGCGAGCAACCGAACCATGCCTGTTGAAGGCCGTGAGAACTTCAAAGCACTGAAGAAGGCCTATGGGAAAGGTACGGAGCTAAGAGGAAAAACATTGGGCATCATAGGTTTCGGACGTATCGGTCGTTCGTTGGCTTCGTATGCTTTGGGTTGTGGTATGAAAGTGGTCGCAAATGACATTTATGCCACTGATGGCAATGTGGATTTAGAAATTGGTGACATTTCCTTTTCTATTGAATGCCCCCTTGTATCTATGGATGAAATTCTACGTACCAGTGATGTTGTCAGTCTGCATATTCCTGCTCAGCCTGATGGATCTGCCGTGATCGGCAAGGAGCAGTTGGACCAAATGAAACCCGGTGCGCTACTCATTAACGCCGCACGAGGTGGTGTGCTCGATGAAGACGCCCTTGTTGCTGCGCTTAACTCTGGACATTTAGGCGGAGCAGCCCTTGATGTCTTCGTAGGGGAACCTTCACCCAGGGCGGATGTTCTATCTCACCCAGGACTTTCATTGACACCACATACTGGAGCAGCTACTGGAGAAGCTCAAGACCGCATCGGTCTTGAATTGGCTTCACAGATTGCCGAACTGGAAAAAACACGCGCTTAAAAATGGGGAGTCTGATCAGACCATTCAGATTGGTTCAGCCACCTAGGCATTTGGCCCACTTAGTTGCTTCACGCTCCTACTTAAGTTACGATAAAAAGGGACTTAAGGACAAGTTTGAACACAACTCCTACAGCTATTTACAAGTCATCAACCCCGATGCTGCAGATGACATCGCAGCGGAAAGAGGGACTGTAGATTTCTTCAAAGAAGTCAGAAAAGGATATGACAAATTTCTCGACAACGGATGGCTTGAAGGGACTGAAGGTCCTGTCTATGCGATTTATCGTCAAATGACTCCCCTCGGAACGTTCACTGGAATCATTTCCGTATTGGACCTTCCCAAATGTGAAAACGGAGGTGTTTTAACCCATGAACTTACAATAGAGAAAAGAGAGGATCTGTTTGTCAGTTATTTGGAAACAGTGGGATTCCATGCTGAGCCTATACTCTGTGCGAGGAAATCTGGACATGAAGGCGAAGATGAACTGAACAGTGCCATATCAGACATCACAGAAGCCCGTGAAGCAGATTGCGATTTTACGACGACAGATTGCATTAGACACTCCGTATGGCTTATTCATCCTGAACTCAATGAGTCGTTTTCTGAAGCTCTTGCACCTTTAGACACCCTTTACCTCGCCGATGGCCATCACCGATTGGCTTCATCCATTAAGATGCTACACCGTCATCCAAACGAACCTGGAGTTGATCGGATATTGGCCTTTATACTCCCCGCAAAAGAATTGAGTATTCTGGGATATCATCGAGAAGTAAGAAACTGGGATGGAGACATTGAACTTCTTTTAACCCAAATAGAGGCCATCGATTCTGTCCTTCGAATTGAAAAAACAGACACGCAAGAATCATGTTCTGGCTGTATTGACCTCATTACAAACGAAGGACAATGGCGGTTGGTTTTAAAAGAAGACAACACCGGAACGCGAATCGATGCTGGCTGGCTTAATGATGAGATTTTAGAACCATTGTTGGGGATAGAAGATTCGAGAAATAGCCCAAACCTCAAATACATCGCTGGCTCAGATGTGTCAAGCAAGAACCAATCGAAACTGAAGGATGTCGTGAAAGACCTCAACAACAAGGTGGTTTTTGCACTTCACCCTATCCCCATAGATCAAATCATTTCTGTTTCTGATGCTGGAGACACATTGCCTCCGAAAAGCACATGGGTAGAACCTAAACTAAGGAGCGGTTTGTTTGTGTATGAGTTTGGACTACATCCCCATAGAAATGGATAGCAACACGATTCAAACGAACATTCAGGCGATTCGAGATGCCGTTCCCGAACATGTCACGCTTGTCGCAGTGAGCAAGACGCAACCCCTTGATGCCATAGCAAGTGCCTATGCTGAGGGGATTCGAGATTTCGGTGAAAACAGGGTGGCTGAATTGGTTGAAAAGGCAGATGCCTTTCCAGACGATGTTCGTTGGCATGCGATCGGGCATCTTCAAACCAACAAAGCAAAAATTGTGGCCCCTTTGTCGCATTTGATTCATGCTGTTGATTCAACACGCATCTATGAAGCGCTTGCACAACACAAAAACGCAACGCCTTTGGATGTGCTTCTGCAAGTTCACATCGCAGAGGAAACAAGCAAATTCGGCTTCCTGGAAGATGCGCTTAGAGAAATGTTCGCGTTGTCGGGAAATGAAACGTTCGGAAATAAATCTATTCGCATCAAAGGACTCATGGGGATGGCGACATACACAAAAGACACCTCGCAAATTGCCAAGGAATTTAAAGGCTTACGTTCACTTTTCGATGAACTCGCCCCAACAATGGGAGCCGACTTCGACACTTTATCAATGGGAATGAGCGGAGATTGGAACATCGCAATCGATGAAGGATCAACAATGATTCGCGTCGGAAGTGCAATCTTTGGCGCACGAACTTAAAATTTACAGTAAAAAAACAATCCAATGAAAACAATCCTACCCGCTTTAATTGCCATTCTAATTGCCACTCCTGCTCTCGCACAAACGCCATCAAATATAGAGGCTGTAGAGTATGACCCAAATGGGTCGCAGTGGTTTGTGAGTTGTGGCTCTTCAACGATGCTGTCAACATCAGATTTAGGAGACAGTTGGGAATACTTCGGAAGTGCACATGCGACGCATGGAATGGAGGTCATGGGCGAGGCGTTATTCGTGCTGGACAACAATCTCATTCGCGCGTACGACTTAAATACCGCAGAACAGATTGGGACGGCATCCGTTGCTGGAGCGAGCTTTCTAAACGGGATGGGAAATGACGGAAACGGAATCCTCATTGTCAGCGATTTCAGTTCAGGCAGGATCTTAAAGGTGGATGCGACGAACCCTGCCGACATGAGTGTCTCTACACTTGTGGGGAATACAGGAACGACACCCAATGGAATCGTCGTAGACACAGAAAATGGCAGAGCCGTCATTGTAAACTGGGGAGGCAACGCAGATATTATCGCTGTAGATCTTGAAAGTGGAGCATTGACAACAATCGTCAACGGAACTGGTTTGGGAAACTGTGATGGGATTGACATGGATTCTGATGGACGATATTACGTGAGCTCATGGTCGCCGAACAGAATCACACGATTCAGCAATGATTTCAGCCAAAGCGAAACCGTGGTAAGCTCTGGATTAAGTAGCCCCGCAGACATCTCCTTTGACGAGACGAATCACATTCTGGGCGTCGCAAATAGCGGATCTAATCAAGTGACGTTCCACCAATTCGAGGCCGAGGTTAACGGGGTGGACATCATCGACAGCAATGAAGCATCTGAAGTTGCGCTTCTCGGAAATAATTTGACCTTTCAAGTCTCTCAACCAGGAAACTACAACATTTCCGCGTTCACACTAAGCGGCAAATTGCTCGACTCTATGGCCATTGACATCCCTGCAGGGAAAACGAACGTTTCTCTTGAAAGATTACCTCGTATGATGCAAAATGCCGCGGTTATTCATGTCAGCGGTACAGATCTCGACCAGAGCTTTAAACTGGGTCTACGTCAACCTTAAGACGAAGACGTTTCCATCTTGGGTCGGTCATAAAATCGTCGATGTCTTCAAGTAGAATATCCCTGTACTTCGAGGGATGTACATCTCTTTCGAATTTCAACATAAGTTGTTGGCGGAACAAATCATTCACCCTAGAGATTGCTGGAACATCTGGGCCTATTGTTCTGTTGTCCCCAAATCTTTGACGCAACCTCAAGGCCAAGACTTCCGCTCCCTTGCGAACGCGTGTTTCGTCACTGTGACTCAAAGAGATTCTAATCAAGCGTACAAAAGGAGGATAGCCATAGTTTTTACGTTCCAGAAGCTCATGCTCCACGAGTTTGTCATGGTCGCCCGCGATCACTCTCTGAATCACCCAATGGTCGGGAGAAAATGTTTGAATCACAACCTTGCCCCTCTCTGAAGAACGGCCTGAACGCCCACTGACTTGCGTAAGCATTTGGTAGGCCCTTTCAAAAGACCTAAAGTCTGGAAAAGTCAACATTTTATCTGCACTCATCACTCCAACGAGGCCCACATCTTGAAAATCGAGGCCCTTGCTCACCATCTGAGTTCCAACGAGAATGTCCAATTCATGGTTGCCAAATGCTTCAAGAATTCTGGAGTGCGCGGACTTGCTTCTCGTTGTATCCAGGTCCATTCTGGACACTTTCGCATTCGGAAACAGCTCGGCAAGTTCTTCTTCAATACGTTCAGTACCTAGCCCTTTTGGCTTGACTGAGTGACTTCCACACGCGCCACACTTCTTCGGAGGAGGGGAAATGTGATACCCACAATGATGGCAGTGAAGACCAAACATCTTTTTGTGATGCGTCAACGGTATTTCACATCTCTCACACATCACAGCATCACCACACGCATCACATTGCCACGATGGTGCATAGCCACGTCGATTTTGGAACAGAATAATCTGCTTCCCAGATTCCAAAGTCTCCGCCATCATGTCGCGCAAACGTTTTGAAAATCCGCCGCGCATACTCCTCTGTTTGTGCTCTTTCTGAAGGTTGGCCACCAGGATCTCAGGCAGCATTACACCCCCATATCTCTCCATGAGATTGACCCTTGCCATTCTCCCCTCTTGGGTATTCCAAACCGTTTCAACAGAAGGAGTCGCAGAACCTAAAACAATCGGTATTTTCATTTGAGCCGACATCCATATAGCGACATCACGTGCGTGATATCGAGGTGCGGGATCTTGTTGCTTGTAACTTGATTCGTGTTCTTCGTCCACAATAATTAACCCGAGGTTTTTGAAAGGCAGGAAAATCGCAGAGCGCGGGCCAACGATGAGGGACCCCTTGTTTTCATCGAGGATTTTCAGCCATGTTTCTGTTCGTTCTGACGCGTTAAATCTAGAATGATACACGCGAACAGAATCGCCAAAAAACTTCTGTAATCTGACTATAAGTTGCGTTGTCAGTGCAATCTCAGGGACAAGAAAAAGGGCCTGCTGCCCCGCTTTTAAAGCTTCGGCAATCAGATGAACATAGATCTCCGTTTTCCCCGAACCTGTCACTCCGTGTAGCAACACAGGCTTGCGCTTGACGAGGGCCTCCCTCATCTCTTTGTACGCTCTGGTCTGATGGGGCGAAAGGATGGGCAATGATTTGATCTCACCTTCATACGTAGAGATTCGATCTACTTCGCGCTCTTCCAGGACAAATACATCTCGTTCAACCCATTTCTTGATGACCGAAGAATTGACATCTGCTTGTTTTTGAAGTTTGGTCTTGAGTACAGCTTCTCCTTTAGGTGCCAAATCCAAGTATGCCAAAAGTGCCCGTGCTTGGGCTGGAGCGCGTGTCTCAACTCTGTCTAATTCGGCACGCAAAACCTCCTCTTCTTCGAGCACCTCCTTTGAAATACTGACATAGGTTTTCTTCAAAGACTTGTACCGTTCTTTTAACTCGTCTTCAGAGACAGCTAAGCCTTTATCTATTAAAGACCGCACAATATTTTGAGGATGTTTTACTCCCAGGAATTCAGCGATCTCTCTCAAATCCATGCCTTCCTTCACATGCAAGGCATTGAGCAAGGTGACGGATGCATTGCTTAATCCTTCCTCATTTTTCCTGCTATCCTGCTCACCTGAAATATCGGGGTTCAATCGTATTCTGGTTTTACTTGCCAGTTTCATCCCTGAGGGCAACGCCGCAGAAACGACATCCCCTAACGCGCATAAATAGTACTCCGACATCCAGGTCATCAGCGACACTCCGTGGGGCGTTAAAACAGGTCTGTTGTCTACGACTGCCTCTATCTCTCTTGCAGTGTAGTCCTTAGGCACGCGGGAATGCACATCCCAAACCACACCTGTAAGCCGCCTGTTTCCCAAGGGCACTACAACCCGCATACCTACACGCGGAGGCTCCTCTCCGCCCGGCCAACGATACGTCAGTACACGCGGGAGTGCCGCGGGCAAAGCAACGTCACAAAATGTTTGGTCTGCTTGTGGATTATTATTGATAACATTCGTCATTCAGACTACAAAGTAACTCCCTAAAGTCCGTAAATTTCTGTTATGGTAAAATGTATTTCTCATCTATCTGTAGGAGACAGTGCTCCCGATTTTTTGTCCAAAGATCAAAGTGGCACATCGCGCTCACTTTCAACTTACTCTGGCAGCAAGCTGGCGCTCTATTTCTACCCGAGAGACAATACACCTGGCTGTACTTCTCAGGCCTGTAATCTCACTGAAAACTTTTCTGAACTCACAAAGCACGGCATTCAAGTTCTGGGTGTGAGTCCGGATCCAGAAGCAAAACATCTGAAGTTTATCGCCAAATACGACATCTCATTTGATTTGCTGGCAGATGAAGATAAAAGCGTGCACCGTGCGTATGGCGTTTGGGGAGAGAAGAAGTTTATGGGGAAGGTGTTCGATGGCACCCACAGAACGACGTTTTTAATTGACGAGAAGGGGAAGATTACTGAGATTATCTCAAAACCCAAATGCAAAGACCACGCTGCAGAAGTTCTCGCAGGGTTTGGATTGCAATAACGAACATCTGTGAAACCAGGACCCTCAAATACACATCAATAACCACAACGTAAATCCATTACGTACTACGTTAGATATCTTCGCTAAAAACAAATAAATATGGCTTCAGAACAAGAACAAAAATTAAAGGCACTCCAGCTTACTTTGGACCGCCTAGACAAAACGTACGGAAAAGGGATTGTAATGAAACTCGGTGATGAGCCAGTGGAGGCAGTCGATGTTATTCCATCTGGATCATTGACGCTAGATCTAGCGTTAGGCATCCAAGGGTATCCAAGAGGTCGCGTTGTAGAGATTTATGGACCTGAATCTTCTGGTAAAACGACGCTGGCAATTCACGCCATTGCCGAATGTCAAAAGCAAGGTGGGATTTGTGCATTCATCGATGCAGAGCACGCATTTGACAAGTTCTATGCAGAAGCGCTAGGTGTGGACACAGAAAACCTCCTTATTTCTCAACCCGACAACGGTGAGCAGGCACTTGAAATTGCCGACAATCTGATTCGTTCAGGTGCGATCGACTTGTTGATCGTAGATTCTGTTGCAGCGCTTACACCGCGTGCAGAAATTGAAGGTGAAATGGGAGACACTTCTGTAGGCCTACAAGCCCGACTCATGTCGAAGGCGCTTCGAAAACTCACGGGTACAATTAGCAAGACTGGTTGCTGCTGCATCTTTATTAATCAGCTTAGAGAAAAGATCGGTGTGATGTTTGGCAACCCTGAAACAACAACGGGAGGACATGCCTTAAAATTCTACTCATCTGTTCGTCTTGACATTCGCAGATCAACTCAAATAAAAGATGGAGACAACGTTCTTGGAAACAGAACGAGAGTCAAAGTTGTCAAAAACAAAGTTGCCCCTCCATTCCGTAAAGCTGAATTTGACATCCTCTACGGAAAAGGAATTTCTAAGGCTGGGGAAATCATAGATCTCGGCGTAGAAGCGAACATCATTAAGAAGAGTGGATCTTGGTTCTCATACGGAGAAACAAAACTGGGGCAAGGTCGCGATGCCGTTCGCAATCTTCTCTTGGACAATCCTGAACTTTTTGAAGAACTTGAAGGGCTCATCAAAGACTCAATCACAGCTTCAAAAGAAGATGCCAAAGCCGCGAAGGCTGTTAAAAAGCTTTCTGAAGAAGTTGCAAAAAAGTAACCCCTGACGTCTGTAATTATTCTTGTCTGCAATTATGCTTGTCTGCAATTATCTAGGTTTCCTATGAATAGACTTATTGTTTTAGGGGTTTTGTCAGGATGTCTGATTTTGCTGACCAAATGTGGGGCGGATGATTCCGCCCCACATTCTGTTCAAGAGAATGCAAGTGGAGAGAACAAGGATGTTGATTCTTCGGCTTACTTCGAAAACGCTATTTTGAATGATGCAACAGCACCTTTTCCATACTGGAATCGTGCAGCTTGGCATCTCCGAAACGCGAGGATTCCTGAAGGACTTCAAGATTTAGATTTGGCGCTCGAAGCTGACTCTACATACGGACCCGCATGGTCTGCAAAAGCGGATGCTTTATATCTACTGCGCCAATTTGACCCTTGCATAGAACACCTGGATGTTTGCCTTCGTTATTCACCAGATCACATCCCTTGTAAACTCAGGCGGGCCGAGATGCACATCCACCTTAATCAATATGAGGACGCCTTAAACATCATTAATAGCGCACTTCGTTTGGACGATCAAATTCACGATGCATATTGGATGAAAGGAGTCATCTACAGAGAAACTGGAGACATCGAGAATGCCCTCAGTTCATTTCAAACTTCAATAGAAGTCAATCCCTCATTCTTCGATGGATACATCGCTCTGGGAATCGCATACAGTGCCACTTCGAATCCTCTGGCCGTGGACTATTTCAACAGTGCAATGGAATTACGCCCCAGGAGTGTAGAAGCAAAATACAATTGTGCGATGTACTACCAAGAGATGATGCTCGAAGACCCATCCGCCAGAAAAATCGCCCTTGACAAATCGGTGGCCTTGTACCAAGCCATTTTAGAAATCGATTCCATGAATGCTTCTGCGGCGTTCAATCAAGGATTTATTTTCCTGGAGTACTTACAGGATTACAAAAACGCGGATTTCTGGTTTGGGCAAGCCATTGAAAAGCTGCCGTACTATCATCAGGCATTTTTCAATAGAGGTCTCGCAAGAGAGAGCATGGGCATGGAGTCCAGTGCGCTTCAAGACTACAACTCCGCACTCGAACTTAAACCTGACTTCACAGCTGCTGCGATCGCCAAAGGAAGGGTATTGGGTTCGAAATAGAGATTCATCTACTAAACGGGACAAAGCACAAAAAAGGTCGGCTTGGGATATTCCCAGCCGACCTTTTTTACAGTCTTTATCTTGTAGAGAGAGTCTTACTTGATTTGATCTACAACAGCTTTAAAAGCTTCAGGGTGATTCATCGCTAAATCTGCGAGAACTTTCCTGTTGAGTTCAATACCAGATCTAGAAAGCTTGCCCATAAAAACGCTGTATGACATTCCGTGTTGTCTAGAGGCTGCGTTAATACGCATGATCCACAGACTACGAAATTGACGTTTTTTGAGCTTACGACCTATGTAAGCATATGTTAAACCTTTTTCTACGGCATTCTTTGCTACCGTGTAGACGTTTTTACGAGCACCGAAGTACCCTTTCGCCATTTTTAGAACTTTCTTACGGCGTGTTCTAGACGCCACTGCATTCGAGGAACGAGGCATGGGTTAAATGTTTTTAGCGGTTGGTGAAATGACTCAGGAGTTTCCTGTCAGATGCTTTGATACCAACAACTGGGTTAATTATACCAGAATTAGATAAAAATCAGTTGCAATTATACACAGAGCTGTCTCTTGATGTTTGGCGAATCAGCCTTACTGACTAATGCGCTGTGGGTCAAGTTACGTTTCTGCTTTGTGCTTTTTTTCGTCAAAATATGACTTTTAAAAGCATGCTTACGCTTGATTTTACCTGATGCTGTAAGTTTGAAGCGCTTTTTAGCGCTTGATTTAGTTTTCATCTTCGGCATGGCCTTAGATTTTAGGGGTTTATTTTTTCTTCGGATTGAACATGACGGTCATGCGCTTGCCTTCCAATTTGGGCATCTGTTCTATGACACCTATATCTTCAAGCTCGGTAGCAAAGCGTAGAAGCAAAATTTCGCCGCGTTCTTTAAAAACGATTGTCCTTCCACGAAAGAAAACGTAAGCTTTTAATTTAGCTCCATCCTGTAGAAACTTACGCGCGTGGTTAAGTTTAAACTGGAAGTCGTGATCATCAGTATTGGGTCCAAATCGGATTTCTTTAACGACAACTTTTGATTGTTTCGCTTTGATTTCCTTTTGCTTTTTCTTTTGCGCATACAGGAATTTCTTGTAGTCGATAATCCGACATACAGGAGGATCTGCCTTGGGTGAGATCTCGACAAGGTCAAGTTCTAACTCATTGGCGAGTTCGAGAGCTGCATGAGTAGTCATTACGGCTGGCTCTACATTGTCTCCTACTACACGAATTGATTCAACGGTAATAAATTCGTTGATCTTGTGTGGGTCTTCCTTGCGTACCCTACCTCGGTAGGGACGACGTTTCCTGCGAATTGCTATAGCTCGATCGTTTTATTTGTTCAAATCACTTCGTTAAACGGCAAGCATCTCAACAATTTCAGAGCGGATTCGCTCTGCAAAAGCTTCGATAGTCATCGTACCGACATCTCCTTCTCCTTGCTTACGCACGGATACAGTTCCTTCGGATTTCTCGTTTTCACCAACAATGAGCATGTAGGGAATTTTTTCTAATTCGGCGTCACGAATCTTTCTCCCCACCTTTTCTGAGCGGTTATCTACGAGTGCGCGAATATCGGCATTTTCTAACAGTTTTGAAACTTCTTCTGCATACTCATTGTATTTCTCCGACAATGCGAGTATTCGCGCTTGTTCCGGAGTCAACCAAAGTGGGAATTTACCTGCACAATGTTCAATAAGTATCGCAATGAACCTCTCCATAGAGCCGAAAGGGGCGCGATGGATCATGACAGGACGATGTTTTGCGTTATCTGCACCGACATATTCCAATTCAAATCGTTCGGGCAAATTGTAATCTATCTGAACGGTTCCCAATTGCCATGTTCTGCCAATCGCATCTCGTACCATGAAATCCAATTTAGGGCCATAGAAAGCCGCCTCACCGTATTCCACAACAGTTTCTAAATCTTTGCTTTCAGCGACTTCTCGAATCGCCGTCTCAGCTTTCTCCCAATTCTCATCAGATCCGATGTACTTCTCTGGCTTATCTGGGTCACGTAGACTGATTTGAATGATGAAATCTTCAAAATCCAATGTTTTAAATATATACAGCACAAGGTCGATCACATTGCTCACCTCCTCCTTCACTTGATCGTTTGTGCAGAAAATATGTGCGTCATCTTGAGTAAAACCGCGTACACGCGTTAACCCATGAAGTTCACCGCTTTGTTCATAACGGTACACTGTCCCAAATTCCGCAAAGCGAACAGGCAAATCCTTGTACGTCTTCGGACGCGCCTTAAATATCTCACAGTGATGTGGACAATTCATCGGCTTCAACAAGAACTCTTCGCCTTCAGAAGGCGTTTGAATCGGCTGGAAGCTGTCTTCACCATATTTCGCGTAGTGTCCAGAAGTAACATACAGCTCCTTCGACCCGATATGAGGCGTAATCACTGGCTGGTATCCTGACTTACGTTGCGCTTCTTTTAAAAAGTTCTCCAATCTGTTTCTAAGATCTGCACCCTTTGGGAGCCAAAGTGGCAAGCCCTGCCCTACTCTTTCACTGAAGTGAAATAAGTCTAGTTCCTTTCCCAGTTTTCTGTGATCTCTCGCTTTTGCTTGCTCCACCATTTCGAGATAAGCCGTGAGATCCTTGTTTTTCGGAAATGTGATGCCATATACCCTGGTGAGCTGTTTGTTGTTCTCATCTCCTTTCCAATATGCGCCAGCAATCGCCGTCACTTTTGCTGCTTTCACAAATCCGGTATGCGGAATATGTGGACCGCGACACAGGTCTGTGAAATTGCCTTGGGTGTAGGTGGTTATTTCACCATCCTCAAGACGTTCTAACAAATCGAGCTTATACTCATCACCCTTTTCCGTGAAATGCGAGATTGCATCAGCCTTACTGATCTCTTTACGTATGAACGGGTTTTTCTGCCTCGCAAGCTCTAACATCTTTTGCTCCACTTCTGGAATATGCGCATCGGTAAAGGTGTGCTCACCGAAATCTACATCGTAGTAAAAGCCGAACTCTACAGGAGGACCTACCCAAAACTTAATCCCATCAAACATGAGCTCTAATGCCTCCGCCAAGAGGTGAGCAGAACTGTGCCACATTGTACTCTTGCCTTCCTGGTCATTCCAAGTAAGGAGTTTCAAGGACGAAGATTCCACAATAGGTCTTTGGGGGTCAACTGTTTCACCGGCTACTACAGCAGCAAGGACATTTCTAGCCAATCCTTCGCTAATACTTGTCGCAACATCCAATGCTGTAGTACCTGCTTCAACATTTTTTACAGATCCGTCTGGTAAAGTGATTTCAATCATGACTCGCAAAGATAAACCACGAAATACTTACGTTGTAACGTAACCACAACTACTTTGATTTGATTTTTGCCCAAGACTTAACCTGCCACATGGTGGTCGTCGTTGCAACATGCTTTGTTGCTGAATCTGTAAGTTTTGACGCTAATGAAAAGGCAACAACACCTTCATTGTTGAGCTCCGTTTGAATGGACTCTAACGTGCCATCAGGCCAAGAACTTTCAGCGACACAACCTCCGTCAGGCCTGCGGTGATATTCCACTTCAAGGCGACTCATGATCAAACGGTAATCGGTCAGCTCAAATGCTTCTATCACATTGAGTCCAGCGACATACTCTCCTGCTGTAGCCAATGCGCATGCATGCATCGTCCCCAAGTGATTCAAATTTCGTCGTCTGTGCGGCAAATTAACAGTGCATCCAGCAGGAGATATTTCTACAACGGAAATACGATGGGGCCTGTTAAACGGAATCAATTCCTGCATAATGCGACTAAATCTCCAAGGCTTACCTGCTTTCGCTCGATGAAGCGCTTTTGTCATTATTCTACCCAGAGACGCTTTCATGATTGTTTTGCTCCTAACGCTTGATGCGATTGACGAAAAGCGGCGTCTGATTTGGCAAGGATGCGCGAAATGTCTGGTCTGAAATAATGAGGCCCTTTCATCACTTTTCCGTCTTCACGAAGAATAGGCAAGCCGTTTTCACCAAGTTTGGACATGTTGCTGGCCTGAATTTCAAGAAAGACATCTTCAATGACATCCTGCATCCCATGGCTTAAGATAGTGCCACACAAAATGTACAGCTGATCGCCCAATGCATCTGCAACTTCAACCAAATCTCCTGCTTCAGCTGCTTCCAGATACTCATTGTTTTCCTCCTCCATTAGACGATGCCGCAACGCCACTCCTTCCGATGAAAGTGCGGTTGTGGGAGACGTAGAAAAAGGTATTTTAAAAGCCTCGCTGAAGGTTCGTACAGCAGCGATCACAGATTGAAAGGTCATGGTATTTTGCATAATACCAATTTGAATGTTATTCCACCTCAGACCAAATTCATCGCTTAATTGTTACTCACTTTTATTCAACAATAGAAGCGTATTAACAAGTTTTTAAACTTAAAAACAAAGAATTAAGAACTCTAATTCATAGTTTAGCATTCCTTATAACCACCTATAGATTACAAGATGATAGAAGAGACGAATGACAAAGTCGAAATCTTAGATTTAGCTCCTAACAACACACAAGCTACTGACATTCAAAAGCTTAATGAGGAGATTGCAAAAGCAAGCCAGGTCACTGACATGATCCGTCTCGAGATGAGTCAGACCATCATCGGCCAAACCCAAATGGTTGACAAGCTTCTCATAGGCCTGCTTGCAAATGGGCACGTCCTGCTTGAAGGCGTTCCCGGACTTGCAAAAACACTCGCGATTAATAGCCTGAGCAAAACGATCGATGCTCAGTTTTCAAGAATTCAATTTACACCTGACTTACTTCCTGCTGACGTTGTGGGTACGATGATTTACAACCCCAGAGAGGAGAGTTTCAAAGTGAAGAAAGGACCGATTTTCGCGAATTTCGTTTTGGCAGATGAGATCAATCGTGCCCCCGCAAAAGTTCAAAGCGCACTGCTAGAGGCGATGCAAGAACGACAGGTTACGATAGGCAATGAGACGTTTGAAGTGCCCAATCCATTTTTGGTTCTTGCCACGCAGAACCCGATTGACCAAGAAGGGACTTACCCATTGCCAGAAGCTCAAATTGACAGGTTCCTTCTTAAAGTCGTGATCGGATATCCAAACAAGGAAGAAGAACAACAGATCCTTAGAGCGAATTTATCTGTCGATGGATTGCCCAAGCCCAAACCAGTGGTTACGACAAAACAAATCATCGAAGCGCGCAGGCTTGTAAGAAGTATATATTTAGACGAAAAAGTCGAGAAGTACATCATCGACCTTGTATTTGCGACACGCTCTCCCGAAAACGTAGGATTGGGACATTTAACCGAACTGATTTCGTTTGGTGCATCTCCCCGTGCAAGCATAGGTTTAGGCATCGCAGCAAAAGCACATGCATTTATGGATCACCGTGGATATGTCACACCTGAAGATGTCAGAGCTGTCGCGATGGATGTCCTGAGGCACAGAGTAGGCCTCACATTTGAAGCAGAAGCAGAAAACATTACTCAGGAACAAATTGTGACTGAGATCATGGACAGCGTCATTGTACCCTAAGCATAAATCCTGAACAGGAATTGAGGAAATGGATACCGTAGAACTACTTAAACGTGTAAGACGTGTAGAGATCAAATCTCGTGGCTTGAGCGACAAGATTTTCTCTGGCGAGTATGCCAGTGCGTTTAAGGGGCGTGGTATGGCATTCAGTGAGAACCGAGAATACCAGCACGGAGATGAAGTACGTTCGATAGACTGGAATGTCACCGCTCGAATGGGCGCACCATACGTGAAGGTTTTCGAAGAGGAAAGGGAGTTAACGGTATTCATTCTCGCTGACATAAGTGGCTCCTCAGAGCTAGGAACGAAAGGCGTGAGCAAAAGAGATCGCATTACAGAGTTGGCCGCAGTCCTCGCTTTTAGTGCGATGGGAAACAACGACAAAGTTGGAGCGATACTCTTCTCTGACAGAATTGAACGATTCATTCCACCAAAAAAAGG
>CAWVRV010000008.1:0-51645 GCA_963932755.1 uncultured Flavobacteriales bacterium
TCGACTCCTCTGAAATAGTAGTAAGTCCTGTAGGCGGCGCATTGAAATTCTGTATAATTGCGTTAGGAGATGCTGAAATTCATGCGCGAACGGGACCATATATGGAATGGGATTGCGCTGCTGGAGATGCTATTTTAAGATCCATAGGGGTAGATGTACTGGGGCTTAAAACCCACAAACGTTTGACGTACAACTCTGAAAATTTAATCGTGAATGGACTTTATACCACACGGGTATAACTCAATTTATCTATAAGGGCCTTCATCAAACCCAGCATACATTTCCACATAATTTCCGTATCTCTCCTCTGAAACTCCCCCCTCTTCTACAGCCTTCCTAACCGCACATCCTGGCTCATCGGTATGGACACAGTTGTTAAATTTGCAACCCATTAATAACGCAAAGAATTCAGGAAATTGATGATTGAGGGTTTCCTTTTGAAGGGCCACGAGACCAAACCCTTTGATTCCAGGTGTGTCAATGATAAAACCTCCTCCAGGCACTGAAAACATTTCTGCAAATGTGGTTGTATGCCTCCCCTTAGAATGAGACTCTGAAACATCTGCGGTTTTAAGTTCCAAACCAGGTACGAGTCTGTTAATAATTGTGCTTTTGCCTACCCCACTGTGTCCGGAGAGAAGATAAATTCCATCTTTTAACGCTGACTTCATCTCCGCAATTCCCTGTCCAGTTTCCGCGGATACACGGAGTGTTTTATAGCCTACGTCTGCATAAATCTTCTCCAGCTCCTCCTGCCTGGCAGATGCCTCCTCATCTCCTTCTAGAAGATCCATTTTATTAAATACAATGGTAGCCGGAATGCCTATTGCTTCAGCTGTCACTAAGAATCTGTCAATAAACCCAGAACTGGTTCTCGGCTTAGCGATCGTGACAATGAGAAATGCGCGATCTAGATTAGAAGCAACTACGTGGCTTTCCTTCGATAAATTCACTGATTTACGTGCAATGAAATTCCTTCTTTCTTCTATGCTATCTATACTTCCTGTCCCATCTTCTACTCTCGTGAATTGGACGAAATCACCAACTGCAATAGGATTTGTAGTTCGAATTCCCTGAAGACGGATTTTACCTTTAATCCGGCATCGCACAGTTTCCCCCATTCCATCCTGCACATCATACCAAGACCCGGTAGATCTGAACACTACTCCTCTTTCAGTATTTGAATCCGAACTCAAGAAGTTATATCCTTAAATGCTTTTTCCAAACCTCCCTCTCTATTTGTAAATGTGGATGTTTCTTCATCTGCGACCAATTCACCCTTGCGAATCAGAACCACTCGATCGCACATCGCTTCCACTTCCTGCATGACATGAGTGGACAACATGACAGTCCTCTTCTTCCCGATACTCCGAATTAAAGATCGGATCTCGACTAGTTGATTCGGATCCAATCCCGAAGTGGGTTCGTCTAAAATCAACACTTCGGGTTCATGAATAATGGACGCCGCAAGACCTACTCTTTGACGATATCCTTTAGACAATTGTCCAATTTTTTTGTGCGCTTCAGGAACAAGCCCCACAAGCTCCATGACCGCTTTCACCTTGTCTAGAACATGATCTAAATGATAAAGTCCACCGACAAATTTCAGATACTCACGAATGTACATCTCCTCAGGTAGCGGATTGTTTTCGGGCAAATAGCCTATTCTTTTTTTGGTCTCCAAAGGATCACTATCTACATCGAAACCACACACTTCAATATGTCCTGATGTCGGAGGGAGATACCCTGAAATAAGTCGCATCAATGTCGTTTTACCTGCACCATTTGGGCCCAACAGCCCCAGCACTTGACCAGACGGAATTTCTAAGCTAACATCGTTAAGCGCAGCTTGTCCATCAAATACTTTCGTTGCGTGTTTAACGGAAATAGACATCATACCTTACATCATACCTCCCATGCCACCAGGCATAGCTGGCGCCGAGGCGCCTCCTTCTTCTTCTATATCAGAAATAACACATTCGGTGGTAAGCATCATCCCTGAAATCGATATTGCGTTTTCAAGTGCAACACGAGTCACCTTGGTAGGATCGATTACACCAGCTTTATAGAGATTTTCATAGACTTCTGTTCTTGCATTGTAACCGAAGTCATTCTTGCCTTCACGAACAGCATTGACCACTACAGCACCTTCGCCTCCGGCGTTGGAAACGATTTGGCGTAAAGGCTCTTCAATCGCTCTAAGAACGATTTTTATCCCTGTGGTCTCATCGTTGTTGTCACCTTCCATTTTAGAGATCACAGCTGCTGCACGTATGTACGCTGTTCCTCCTCCAGGAACGATCCCTTCCTCTATCGCAGCACGAGTCGCATGAAGTGCATCGTCTACTCTGTCTTTTTTCTCCTTCATTTCAACTTCCGTTGCGGCCCCAACATAAAGGACAGCTACGCCACCTGCGAGTTTCGCCAAACGTTCTTGAAGTTTTTCTTTGTCGTAATCGGATGTCGACGATTCAATTTGAGCCTTAATCTGACCGATACGCGCTTTGATATCCGCTTTTTTTCCGACACCATTGACAATCGTAGTATTGTCCTTGTCAATCGTGATTTTCTCGGCTGTTCCTAAATCATCGGCTGAAGCATTTTCTAGCTTTAAGCCGGTTTCCTCCGAAATCACCTGCCCACCCGTTAGGATCGCAATATCTTGAAGCATGGCCTTCCTTCTGTCTCCAAACCCTGGGGCTTTTACAGCGGCTATTTTCAGTGACCCACGTATTTTATTGACCACCAGAGTCGCAAGAGCTTCTCCATCTACGTCTTCTGCGATGATAAGAAGGGGTCTTCCTGATTGAGCAGTTTGCTCTAAAACCGGGAGAAGATCCTTCATGTTGGAAATCTTCTTGTCGTGGATTAATATATATGGATTGTCCAGCTCGGTTTCCATTTTCTCTGGGTTTGTCACGAAGTAAGGACTGAGATATCCTCTGTCGAATTGCATACCCTCAACAGTTGTAACCGTTGTTTCCATCCCCTTTGCTTCCTCCACAGTAATCACTCCTTCGTTGCCCACAGTCTTCATCGCCTCAGCAATCAGTGTTCCTATGGTGTTGTCGTTGTTGGCAGAAATCGTAGCAACCTGTTGAATTTTCGAGTTGTCGCTTCCTACTTCTTTACTCATTTTTTTGAGCTCTTGCACGATGGCTGCAGATGCTTTATCCATCCCACGTTTAAGGTCCATTGGATTTGCTCCCGAAGCGACGTTACGCATGCCTTCAGTGATGAGAGCTTGAGCGAGTACCGTAGCTGTGGTCGTTCCGTCACCTGCAACATCAGCTGTTTTAGATGCAACTTCTTTCACCATTTGGGCGCCCATATTTTCGATGGGATCCTTCAGTTCAATTTCTTTTGCAACAGTAACACCATCCTTGGTCACACTCGGAGCACCAAATTTTCTGTCTATTACAACATTCCTTCCCTTAGGTCCCAAAGTGACCTTGACAGCATTTGCAAGGGCATCTACTCCGGCCTTTAAGCCTCCACGTGCGTCGCTGTTAAATTTAATGTCTTTTGCCATTACTCTTTGTCTTAATCTGTATAATTAAACGATTGCTAGGATATCCGACTCTCGCATGATCATGTAGTCTTTCCCCTCAAGTTGAAGATCGGTACCGGAGTACTTCCCATATAAAACTGAATCACCCACCTTAACCGTTGTGGGCTCATCTACTTTGCCGGGTCCAACAGCCACGACAGTTCCTCGTTGAGGCTTTTCTTGTGCTGTATCTGGAATAATGATTCCACTCGCTGTAGTTTCTTCAGCAGCAGCGGGTTGTATGAGAACTCGATCTGCAAGGGGACGAATATTTACTGACATCAAAAGTTTGTTTTTTTTTTCGAATTTGTACTTTGCATTAGACGATAATTATGCCAAACCCAAAGGGCATGACAAACTGTCAACCGCAGCATTGGTGTAGGCGCAATTTAGGTCTACTAAGAAGCAGAATCTATTGAAAAGAAATAAATGATTTGTTTATTCGGCACCTTCTTCAGAACCAGCAGCCTCATCAGGAGCAGAAAGTTCAGAAGAAGTGTCTGTACCAGTAGACGCAGGGGCAGAATCGGTAGGGAGGAAGCTTTCATCTATGCCGACATTTGCTTCTGAGTTTCCGTTATAAATACCTGCACCAATGCAAGCCACGAAAAGAGCTACGACCAAATACCAAGTGCTTTTCTCTAAAAAGTCTGTTGTCCTTTGAACACCGCCCATAGAGGCTCCGCCAGTAAAGCCGGCTGCTAAGCCACCTCCTTTGGGGTTTTGGACAAGAATTACCGCTCCCAAAAGGAAGGCTATGATCAAAATAATTGCTGTAATGAAAGTACCCATTATTAGTTCTCTTTGTTGTTGGTAAGCTTTTTAAGCTGGAATGCAAAATAAACACTTTTTTCAGGGTATATCAAGGCGAGCCTCTTGAATGCCTTCCTGGCGAGCCCAATTTGACCCTGTTTTGCGTACAATTTGGCCATCGTTTCGGTGACCAAACTCGGGTCGTACGCCAAGCCTCTATTTGCCCACTCCTCAACCGGAGAATCGATGTCTCTAATCGCTCCAATAGATGGATTGTTTTTACTCAAGAATGAATCAATGATAGCCTCCGCACCCTTCTCTACCTGACTATTTAAACCTCCTACTTCTCCAAAAGAAGTTTCTACCGCCCTTTTTTCAAGCCATTTTCCAAAGAGGGAATTCGCATCTCCCCGCCCTTTAATTTCTATAATTTCACCTGGTTTTACACCTTCATTTTTTGAGGAATCTGAGGTACCTGAATTTTTTGAAATATTTTTTGAAAATATTTTTTTATCACCGCTATCTGGCAGCTCTTTTATGCTCTTTTTGTCGTTTTCGTCTTGATCCCAACTCTCCATTTCCTCTTTTAATGAAGATTCGATTGCCTCGATGGCCATTTCTCGTTCAATGAACATTTCATCTTCATTGGGTTCATTTGATGATATTTCATTAGAATGCCAAACCAATTCAATCAGTTCTTCTTCCGAAACTTCTTCGGTCTCCTTAATGACTTCATGAATTTTTCGCGCCTCTTCTCTAAAAGCCTCCCCAAACATTAATTCAAAAAGGGCTTTTCTAGATTCACAATGCGCTGCAGCAGACAACAAATCCTTGCGTTGATCTAGATGACCGGCGTCTTTAGAGGCCTTGGCAAGCAACATGCGGAAAGGACCACTGTAGGGGTGACCTTCCACCAACCCAACCAGTTCGTCCCTAACATCTGCAAAACTCTCGTTTTTGCGATTGAGCAACGCATTTATTTTATCTAGATTTATCACTGTCGGCTTACCAATTACCTAGGCTTGAATTAAAAATATCTTGCGAAAGAAGCAGCCCGATTTCGTCTACAATTTGGTCCTCAATTGAGAATAAATCATCGCTGCTTGACACATCGACAAACCTACTGAAATTCCTTTGAAAACTTAACTTTTCATCAAGCGTATTTGTATATACTACATCTACTGTAATTGTGATTCTATTCGCCCCAGCTGTCTCATCTCCCTGAACATTAATGGGCTGAACTGTCCATCCCACAACTTTACCTGAAAACTGCAACTCGCCGTCATCCGAATCTAACTTTAGAACTGACTGCCGCTGCACTCGGTCAACCAAAGCCTCAGTGAGGCTCAACGCTGAAGTTGCAGACACCAGTGGATGGACCGCTTCAAATTTAGAAACACTGAAGGATTTGGCCCCTGAGGTCGCTGCCCCGTAGGGAGAGTAAACGCCACACCCCATAAAAAGAACTGCGACAAATAGTTGAAGATACTTCATCATTTTAAGTCGTATTCCTTAATCTTTCGATAAAGTGTGCGCTCTGAAATACCAAGCTCTTCAGCGGCGTCTTTCCTGCGATTGCTGTGCTTCTCTAGCGCCCGTTTTATTAACTGACGCTCTACATCGACGAGAGATAAGCTTTGCTCAACTTCTTCTAAGTCACGCGCCCTGGGAGATGCCGTGTTTTGGTGAGCTTGGTCTCTTAATATGAGTGGGAATTTAGACTTTCTATCAAACGAATCCTCTGAAGAGGTTGTTGACTCAGATGTTGAATCGGATTTAAACACCCGATTCACCAAATCCTGCTCTTTGCTTGTCAAGGACTGTGAACTATTTACCAAGCCCAATACCAAGTCTTTCAAATCATTCAATTCTCCCTTCATATCGAAGAGTACTTTGTATAATATTTCCCTTTCATTCCTCCCTGAATCACTTTCTTCGAAACCATCACTTGTACTTTGAACTTTGACTGGCAATCGAGATCTGTTCGTTTCTGGCAAATACCCCAACACGACATCTGAATTCAGATATCTTTCAGGCTCTAAAACCGACATTTGCTCGGTAATATGTTTGAGTTGCCGAATATTTCCAGGCCATGGATAATTCTCAATAATCTCTATCGCATCTGGAGTGAGAGACAATGGCGGCATGCGATGCAATTCACTGAAATCTGTTGTGAATTTTCTGAAAAGCAAATGAATATCGCTTGACCTGTCTCTTAGGGGAGGCATTTGGATAGGAACTTGGTTCAGACGATAATATAAATCCTCTCTAAATTTAGCCTTATTAAACGCATCAATAAAATCAACATTTGTAGCGGCTACGACTCTTACATCGGTTTTCTGAGTAAGAGAAGACCCCACTTTCATAAACTCTCCTGTTTCGAGAACGCGCAACAATCTCACTTGGGTGGTGAGTGGAAGTTCTGCGACTTCGTCTAAAAAAATGGTTCCACCATCCGCTTCTTCAAAGTAGCCTTTTCTGGAATCTGTAGCGCCAGTAAAAGCACCTTTCATATGGCCAAACAGCTCCGAGTCAATGGTCCCCTCTGGTATTGCTCCGCAGTTCACTACGATGTATTTACCATGCTTCCTCTTGCTAAATTGATGGACAATACGTGGCATCACTTCTTTACCTGTACCGCTTTCACCCAGAATCAATACGGACAAATCTGTAGGAGCTACTTGAGCGGCAATATTTATTGCACGATCAAGGGACAGACTTGTGCCGATCACTCCAAATCTTTGTTTGATTGACGCTACGTTCATTGTCTTACCGTTCAAGTTATGCGTCCGCTGGATCTGTTGTTACTTCTCCCAATAACGTTACAGTGGTACAGGCCAATGCTCTTACATTCACGTAATCGCATGGCTTATGATCTCCTTTGTCAAAAATCATCACAATGTTGTGAGTCGTTCTTCCAAAATACTTTTCATCGCTCTTCTTACTTGGCCCCTCTACAAGAACGCGGTACACCTTCCCGACCATTTTCTTTGTTAACTCAGACGCATACTGTCGTTGATGCAGAATAACTTCTGAGAGTCGAGCGGCCTTCACTTCTTCAGGGACGTCATCTTCGAACTTACGTTCGGCCAACGTTTTGGGTCTTTCGCTGTATTTAAAATTGTACGCCATAATAAACCCAACCTCCTTCAACAAGGTCATGGTTTCATCATGTTCCTCTTGTGTCTCGCCACAGAATCCTGTAATAATATCCGTTGACAACTCGCACCCTGGAAGTATTTCTTTGATCGCAGCAATTCTATTCAAATACCACTCTCGGGTATAGCCTCGATTCATACGTTTGAGCATGGCGCTCGACCCTGACTGTACGGGTAAGTGAATATACTTACAGAGGTTTTCATGACGTGACATCGCATGCATTACGTCATCCACCATATCCTTGGGATGGCTCGTGGAAAATCTAACTCTTAGATCTGGGTTGACTTCTGCAACCATTTCAAGAAGTTCAGCAAAACGGACGACTGGCAAATCCGGGTTTTTCACTTTTCCTTTTATATCTAAATTCCATTTGAAAGAATCTACGTTTTGTCCCAAAAGCGTCACCTCACGATACCCCTTGTCAAAAAGATCTTTCGCTTCAGCCACAATACTTTCCGGGTCCCTGCTGCGCTCACGCCCTCGCGTAAATGGCACCACACAAAACGAACACATGTTGTCGCAGCCGCGCATGATACTTACAAACGCCGTAACACCTGCGGAATCAAGGCGAATAGGACTAATCTCAGCATAGGTTTCCTCCCTCGAAAGCAGCACGTTCACTGCTTTTTGACCTCCATTTACTTTCTCAACCAAAGACGGCAAATCTCTATAGGCATCAGGACCCACTACAAGATCAACAAGCTTCTCTTGCTCAAGCAAGCTCTCCTTTAATCGTTCAGCCATACACCCCAACATACCGACCACAAGTTGTCTGTTCTTCTTTTTGTAGCGTTTAAATTCATTCAATCGATTTCGTACACGCTCCTCAGCTTTTTCCCTGATAGAACAAGTATTTACTAAAATCAAATCTGCTTCTTGGGGGTCTTTTGTGGTTGTATATCCAACGTCATTCATGATGGAGGCAATAATCTCTGAATCGCTGAAATTCATCGCACAACCATAACTTTCTAGATACAATTTTTTCTGAACCACAGAATTATTGTCCTCTGCAAAAGCCAAAGTGTCAACGTTAATCGCTTCACCTTGTCTTGCCTCATCAATATTTCTATCTCCTTCTCTCATCTACTCAATTTTAGGCAAATGTACTCGTATTATTTAGTGCTGACAAATTGTCACCCCTAAAGGGGTACCCCACGAAGCGAAAAAACTAATGAATATTTTGTTGTTATTTATTGCAGTTTTACATTTCCTTTGCGTCTGAAAATATAAAAATGTCGAAGAATCTAGTTATAGTCGAGTCACCTGCGAAAGCAAAGACAATAGAAGGATACCTTGGTAAAGACTTCACTGTTAAGTCAAGCTTTGGTCACATCCGAGACCTTCCGAAGGGCAACAAAGCGATAGACATTGAAAATAATTTCGCACCCAATTATGAGGTAACTGATGACAAAAAGAAGGTTATTACCGATCTCAAAAAAGCGCTGAAAGGCGTTGAAATGGTATGGTTAGCGACGGATGAGGACCGAGAGGGTGAGGCGATTTCATGGCACCTCGTCGAAGCACTTGGATTAAAACCGAAAAACACGAAACGCATTGTTTTTCATGAAATCACCAAATCTGCAATTCTCAAAGCCATTGACAACCCGCGGGAAGTTGATACAAATCTTGTCAATGCACAACAAGCACGTCGCATACTAGATCGTTTGGTCGGCTTCGAGCTAAGTCCAGTACTTTGGAAGAAGGTAAAACCTAGCCTGAGCGCAGGTAGAGTTCAAAGTGTAGGTGTGAGAATTATCGTTGACCGAGAAAGGGATATCGACGCACATCAATCCTCTTCGAAATTCAGAGTTGTGGGTAATTTCAAAACTGTTGGTCAGAAAACATTACAAGCGGAATGTAAAACGCGTTTCAAAACAGAGGCCGAGACACAGGCCTTTATGGAAACATGCATTCGCAGTTCTCACTCCATAAAATCACTTGAAACAAAACCGGCAAAGAAGAAGCCCACTGGTCCATTTACAACTTCAACACTACAGCAGGAAGCCTCACGTAAATTGGGATTCTCAGTATCTAGAACCATGAGCGTCGCTCAAAAACTTTACGAAGCTGGACGAATCACATATATGCGTACGGATTCTGTGACTTTGAGTGATTCAGCACTGGATGGCGCTGCGTCGGCTATAAGTGCATCATATGGGAGTGAATACTGTGAAAGGCGTACATTCTCGAATAAATCCAAAGGAGCACAAGAAGCACACGAAGCAATTCGCCCGACCGATTTTTCTGTCAGCCAACACGACGGCAAGCCCGAGGAAGAAAAACTTTATTCACTGATTTGGAAACGCTCTATCGCTTCCCAAATGGCAGATGCACGATTAGAGAAAACAACGGTAACAATCGACAGCAGTGGCAGCAGTGAACTCTTTGTCGCAAAAGGAGAGGTGATCACTTTTGAAGGATTTCTGAAAGTATATCTCGAAGGCACAGACGAAGAGAATGATGATGAAGCAAAGGGATTGCTTCCTGCGATGACCAATGGGGATCCCATGGATAGAATTACAATCGTAGCAACAGAACGTTTTGCAAATCACCCCCCTCGTTATACTGAAGCGAGCTTGGTAAAAAGACTTGAAGAATTAGGCATCGGGAGACCTTCTACGTATGCGTCTACCATTAGTGTCATTCAAAAGCGCGGATACGTTGAAATGCCTGAAAGAGAAGGCAATAAAAGAAACTACAGAGTCATCACACTTGACGGGTTAGACCTCACAGCCAATACTGAATCTGAAAACACCGGTGCGGAGAAAAACAAACTTGCCCCAACAGATATCGGGATTGTTGTCAATGATTTCCTGATCAAGCATTTTGACAAAATTATGGACTACAACTTTACTGCCGGAGTTGAAGAACAGTTCGACCTCATTGCTGAAGGAAAACAGGATTGGCAGGATATGATCAAAGATTTCTATTCTCCATTTAAAGAGCAGGTAGAAGATACGCTCGAAAATGCAGACCGTGCTTCTGGAGAGCGGATTTTAGGGACAGATCCAAATACTGGAAAACAAGTTCTCGTTCGTATTGGACGATTTGGTCCCATGGCTCAACTGGGCAAAGCCGATGATGAAGACAAGAAGTTTTCCTCACTTCGCAGTGGCCAAACATTAGAATCTATCACGATAGATGAGGCCCTCATGTTGTTTAAATTGCCTCGTAAATTAGGCGAATACGAGGGAAAAGTGGTGTCAACTTCTATAGGTAGATTTGGACCCTATGTGGTTCACAACAGCAAATTTGTTTCTATTAAAAAAGATTCTGACGACGATCCATACACAATCGAATTAGAAAGAGCGATCGAGCTTATCCAAGAAAAGATAGCCGCTGATGCTGCTGCTTTGTTAAAAGTATTCAAAGAAGACGAAACCGTACGAATCATCAACGGACGTTGGGGCCCATTCATAAAAGCTGGGAAGAAAAATGTAAAAATCCCCAAGGGCGAAGACCATGAAAAGATTGACTGGGCACGTGCTCAAGAGCTCATCGTAGAACACGACAACAAGCCCAAAACCAAGAAAAGAGCGTTCAAAGCAAAGAAGTAGTAACAATTCAGTGTGAACGGATAACGTCTTCTGTCGGTAAATTTGGTTATTCCATTAACTAAACTTGTGCCTAATTGCAGTTAATACGATAAGCTGCAAGGAATTCGCACCATGAGCCAAGGAATATACGAACTCTTTCAGCCGGTTGATCAACCGGTTTTCAGCAATGCCGAAGGAACATCTCGGATCGCGGATAGGATAGATATACATCGTTTCGACTACCAACCAGATATTGAAGGGTGTCGCATTGCCATTTTCGGCGTGAATGACGGCAGAAACAGTGGGGACAATGAGGGATGTTCAGCCGCACCTGATGCAATCAGATCATGGCTTTACCGTTTAACCCCCCCCACCAGATGGGCGCCTGTTGTAGATCTTGGAGATATCCGTGCAGGTTTTGAAGATTCAGACACTGAGAATGCCGTAATTACAGTGGTCTCTGAGCTCGTCCAAATGGGTGTAATCCCTATTGTTTTGGGAGGAGGACAAGACCTGACTTACGCGATGTATGCCGCATTGGAATCTGTGGGAAGGCCTATTAACGTAGTGACTGTGGACTCCAGACTGGACTTTGGAGGAGACCCGGAAGTCCACACCTCGAGAAATTTCATGAATCGTTTGGTATTGCATGAGCCGAATTACTTGTTCGATTATACAAATGTGGGACATCAAGGATATCTCACAGACCCGGATACGCTTGAACTTTTAGAACGTCTTGAATTTGAAGCCATTCGTCTGGGAACGGTCCACAGCAATGCACAGCTTTTAGAACCGACCTTCAGGAATTCAGATCTCATTTCGATCGATTTATCATCGATCAGAGCTGCAGACCATCCCGCATCAACTCACGCTGGGCCAAACGGGCTGACATCTTCTCAGATTTGTCAACTTGCGCGTTATGCTGGACTCAGTGACAGAATGATCGCACTTGGAGTGTTTGAACACAATCCAGATCTTGATGACAGAGGTCGAGGAGCTCATCTGGCTGCCCAAGTCATTTGGCACATGCTTGATGGAATATTTTGCCAAACGGGAGATTACCCCAAATGCAGTGCAGAAGAGTACACAAGATATGTTGTTGATTTACCAGGAAATGATCATGAAGTAGCTTTTTTCAAATCAGCGAGAAGTGACAGATGGTGGATGGATGTCCCGATACCCACGTCAAAGAAAAACAACAAAGATCATCACCATCTTGTTCCATGTGCTTACGAAGACTATCAAGAGGCTGCTGAGGGTCAACTTCCGGACAGATGGTGGAGGACTTATCAAAAACTAGCGTGATGTTATTTGCGAATAAAGTGTCCATCGTCATAAAATTCCTTATCTTGCCACACTCAGTGAAAGCTGAAACCTGTAAAAATATTGAAAATCAACGAGTTAACATGATACGTAGTTTTCTACTTATGTTCGTAATGGGTCTTTTTACCGCTTCACTAAGCGCACAACAAGACCCACAGTTCACGCAATGGTACATGGACCATGCAATGTCGAATATTGCCGCTGCCGGTAATTCTGATTTGATTCAAGTAAATGGTTTTTACCGAAATCAATGGGTCGGATTAGATCGTGCACCTGTAACTTCAATGTTAAATGTAAATGGAAAGCTTGGGTTTATGCCAGGTGGTTTTGGCATTCAATTCTATCAAGACGAATTGGGTTTTGAAGGCAACACAATGGCCAAGGTGGGTTATTCTTATTCTTTGGCACCTTTTGCTGGCGGAACAACATTAAGCCTGGGAACATCTGTCAGCTACTTCAGCAAGACATTTAAGCCGGATTGGCTTGCAATAGACGACTGGACACAAGACAATGCTATTCCTTCAGATGGAGAAACAGGGTCTGCTATTGATGTAGACTTCGGAGTTTACATCGCGAAACCGAAAACATTTTATGCCGGTCTTTCTATGACGCACATCGCTCAATCTGAACTTAAGGATGGCGGAACAATCATGAGTATCACACCTGCAAGACATTTTTATGCAATGGGCGGATACAATTACGCGATTGATGGAGACTTGTTGGTGTTAAGGACGAACCTACTCGCAAAAACAGATTTTAATGCCACAGCCATTGACTTCAACGTGAATGTTATGTATGATGAAATGGTTTGGGCTGGCGTTTCTTGGAGACCCGGAGATGCGATATCTCCCATTGCTGGACTTCAATACCGCTTGAACAGCAATGACGCGACAAGTTCAAAAGAACAACTTTTCAAAGTGGGTTATTCATTCGATGCAACCACTTCTGAGCTACAAACGTATTCTTCAGGATCGCATGAATTCTTTCTGTCGTACAGCTTCAAATTTGTTTCTACTCCAATACTAAACAGATATGCGAATCCAAGATTCCTATAATAAAAGGAACCTTTCTTTCGTTGTATCCGTAACATCCTAATAAACCTACAAGAAAACTCTATATGAATAAGTTCCTTCTGATACTCATGACTCCAGTACTGCTTGCTGGTTGTTATATGGGACCCCAGGGTGAGCTCGTAGGGGTTCACCCCCGTGAGTACTGGGATCAAGCTAATCCTTATGGTATGAATTACATCCACTTCGGATCGTATACCATGGGACCAAGTGATCAAGATGTTCCATACGCTTTAAACACGCGTGCAAAAACAGTAACTATCCCTGCATTCTATATGGATGTGCATGAGATCTCAAACAATGAATACCGACAGTTTGTAAACTATGTCCGTGATTCATTATTTCTTAACACGCTCGCTGAAAATGACGATGACCGCTATTTTATTGCTGAACAAGATGGCAAAGAACTAGATCGGTTTATTGACAAGGGATTTGTCCTTAACTGGGAAGAACCTATTGACTGGACTGACGAAGATGTCTTTGACCTGCTTTATGATGAGTACTACCTCCAGGGATCTGACAGGTATTACAATCGCAAAGAAATAGATACACGTAAATTAAATTACCATTACTACTGGTTTAATCTTGAAAAGGCGGCCAGCAAAGAGGGACGTGATGAAGATTACGGTGAACCAAATGAATTGGGTCAATGGCACTCTGTAAAGCGCTATTCAGACCGTCAACAATTTGTTGTAGAGGAAAACATCAATGTCTATCCTGACACGCTTGTTTGGATTCACGATTACGCATACTCATACAACGAGCCTTTGGCAGAAAACTATTTCTGGCATCCTGCATATGACGACTACCCTGTTGTGGGAGTCACTTGGGGTCAGGCTGTCGCATTTAATGCGTGGCGTACTCAAATAATGAATTCATGGAGAAAGAATGAAGGTCAAACGTATATTCAAAAATTTCGTCTTCCTTCTGAAGCAGAATGGGAATATGCCGCTCGTGGAGGCAGGAATTTAGCGCCTTACCCTTGGGGTGGACCATACATTCGAAATGAACAGGGATGTGTCCTTGCCAATTTCAAGCCTATGCGTGGTGATTACGTTGAGGATGCAAATGCATATACTGCACCCGTTGAATCTTACAGCCCGAATGATTACGGTCTATACCAAATGTCTGGGAATGTGGCCGAGTGGACAAATACTGCCTTTGATGAGACGGTATATGATTTCGCTTTCGATCTTGCACCTGACTACGTTTATCATGCAAAAATGGAAGACAGTCAAGCGCTTCACAGAAAAGTAATCAGAGGAGGTTCATGGAAAGATATCGGATACTATTGCCAAACAGGAACCCGTACGTATGAGTACAGCGATTCTGCAAAAGCATTTATAGGCTTCCGTTCCGTGATGTCCTACTTGGGACGTGGAAAGTCTGGTCCGAAAGAGGAGTGGAACTAAGATCCTCTTCGCATCAAAATAAAATACCTGAAACCCTGCTATCGAGATTTACTCGATAATTTAAAATTGAAACTAACATTTAAGAAGAATGATACCCGCAAGTAAAAGAGTTCATCCATGGATGCCCGGTGGCAAAAAGTTTAAAGAATTTATGTCGAAATTATATGGCTTTGGTGCTGCCATTGTAATTATCGGTGCCCTATTTAAAATTGAGCACATGCCTTTTGCAAGTGAAATGCTTATCATTGGACTGAGTACAGAGGCATTGATTTTCTTCTTTTCTGCACTTGAGCCACCAGCACATAGCGAACCGGATTGGTCATTGGTCCATCCAGAGTTGCGATATGAGGGAGACGATACCGAAACAGCAACCACAGCTGTGGAAGAGTTTGATTCTCTGTTAAAAGAAGCGGAAATAGATTCTAAAACACTGAAGAACCTTGGGGATGGCATGAGAAATCTTGGCGACCAAGCCAGTAAAATGAGTGACATGGCAGACGCTGCAGGAGCGACTCAAGAATTTAGCGATTCACTTGTAAAAGCATCAAATAGGGTGGATGAAATGGCAAACACATACGAAGGTGTTTCTGAGTCATTAACGGGTCTCGTTGGGACAAAGGAAGCTGGAAATGCTGCTGGCCAGAACTTGGAACGTATGAACACAAATCTTGGATCATTGAATGCCATGTATGAGATGCAGCTTCAACAGTTAGAGGCAAATAAAGAGCTTTATTCTGGGATGGGTGAGTTGGTGAAAACGCTTAACGACAGTGTAGAGGATACGAAGGCTTACAAAGAGCACATTGCTGCACTTGCACAAAACCTTGCGTCTCTTAATACTGTTTACGGCAACATGCTCAATGCAATGGGCAACAAAGGTAGCTAGATATGTCAGGAGCAAAAGAGACCCCAAGACAGAAAATGATAGGGATGATGTACCTCGTCCTTACAGCACTTCTGGCGCTGAATATTTCTAAAGAAGTTTTAGATGGTTTCGTGAAAGTTGAAAACAGTCTACTACAAACACAGTCTACGCTTTCATCAAAAATTTCAGATACTTATTCTGCACTAGAAGGGAAATATTTTAGCAATCAAGTTAAAGTTGGACCTTTTTACGATCAAGCTCAGGAAATTGTTAAAAAGTCTGACGACTTGGTGGGCTATATCACTGAACTTAAAGCACGCTGCTTGTCTACTTCATCAGGTGATTTTGATGAACAAACGCTGGTGAATTTTGAGAAATACTTAGGTGAAGATGAAAATGGAAAAGACACCACGTTAAACCTGGCCTACATTCGGGTAAAAGATGAATATCAATCATTAACGCGATACATGGTGGGGGCAGATGCAGAAAACCCTAAAGAGGGTGAATGGACTGCAAATGGCATTAAGCTGGCCGTACAGGAATACCGTGACTACCTTTTAAATATGAGCGTCACAGATATCGATGGAAACGTAATCTCACTTCCTCCAAACACTATAAAATCATTGAACGAACGGTTCTCATTTGAAAAAGAAATGAAAGCTGAAAAAATGGTGTCTTGGGAAATTGCAAATTTCCACAAAATGCCACTGGCAGCGGTGATGCCTCTTATGTCTAAAATGATTATTGACATTAAGGATGCTGAAGAAGATGCGATTGGATGGCTGCTTAACAGTACTGAAGCAAAGAGTTTGAAGTTCTCTAACATCATGCCTTTGACGATACCTCTATCAAACTATATTCTACGAGGAGATACGGTGAGAGCGAATATTTTCCTTGCTGCATTTGATCCAACGAAAAAGCCCGAGGTATACATTGATTCCAACAAATGGGATGGCAAAGATTCTTCTGATTTAGACTTTACAGATCTTGAACCATTAGAGGTTAATGCCCAAGGGCAAGGTCTTATGGCGATGTCATCAAGAGGTATGGCTTTGGGGCAATATCAATATAAAGGAGTAATCAGGTATCAAGGTGCTGAAGGAGAAATGCAATCTGAACAATTTTTTACACCTCTATTCACAATTGCAGAACCTGCGCTTGTGGTCTCTCCTACAAAAATGAATGTCTTCTACAGAGGCGTCCCGAATCCAGTAGAGATCAGTGTACCGGGAGTTGCCAGCGACAAACTACGTGTGAATATCTCGGGAGGTCATAAGATCAAAAAACAACGAGACGGAACATATATTGTTGAGCCTTCAAACGATTCCAACAAGACTGCGGTTATATCCGTGAAAGGCGAAATGCCCGATGGTTCAATCAGCAATCTAGGAAGCCGCGATTTCGTTGTCAAACGAATCCCTGACCCTGTCCCATGGTGGGGAGGCAAAGATCCTTCAGACATGTTGATTAAAACCAATGAAATACTTTCTTTCACTGCTGTCGTACCTAAAATGCCAGACTTTGCATTTCAAATAAAACCTGAAGTAAAGGGCTTTACAATTACGATGAGTAAAGATGGAGTCGTTTCAAGTGAAGTGTCTACGAATAATAAAATCACATCTGCACAAGAAAAACTTTTAAGAAAGGCCAGACCTGGAACTCGTCTTTTCTTTGAGGATATCAAAGTACGGATGCCTGACAAAACAACTCGTATTTTAAATCTGAGTTTGAAAGTCATAAAGTAAAAAGAAACGATGATGAGCAACTATTTTAAATTCACACTTCTAATTGTAGCAATCTTTACATTGTCATTAGAATGTGACGCACAAGTACAAGATGTTCTTGACGGAGCATATGTTAGACAAACAAGATTCGAAAAAAGAGTCATCCCTTACCCTTATCTTCGAGAAGCTGACGTGATGTATTCCAAGCGTTTGTGGCAAGAGATGGATTTAAAACAAAAAATAAATCATCCTTTCTTCTACCCTATAGAGCCGATTCAAAATAGAAAAAATCTGTTCGACGTGATCAAGGAGGGCTTGCTCGTAGACGGATCTTTGCAAGCTTATGGAGCTGGTCCAGGAAATGATGAAGACGAGTTTTTTGTCAGAAATAAACTTAGTGTAGACAGTGTTCGCAGTAAACTGAATCCCATCACATACATCAAGAAGTATGATGACGAAGGTGATGAGATCGAGTCTGAAAAGCAGCAAATCGCAATAAGCTCTGAATATATTACGAGATACCGATTGAAAGAAGATTGGATTTGGGACAGACAACGAAGTGAGAGGTATGTAAGAATTATAGGTATTGCTCCACTTAAAGAAGAATTCAGAGACGGTGAAAGTATCGGTTACCAACCATTGTTTTGGTTGTACTACCCTGAATGTAGAGAAGTTTTCGCACATTCTGAGGCCTTCAATCTATTCAATGACGCTCAGCGCAGAACGTATGAGGACTTGTTCCAAAAGAGATATTTCTCCAGTTACATTGTGAAAGAATCAAATGTGTATGATCGAATAGTGAAAGGTTACGTTAGAGGAATGGACGCGCTCGCTGAATCTGAACGAATCAAAGAGGAATTGTTCTTACTGGAACACGATTTATGGCATTACTGATTTATAGATTATAATCAACTTAAAACGGGAGGCTTAGTGGCTTCCCGTTTTTTATTTACGACATTTGCCGCCGCATGCTAACAGTCACACAACTTGGGGTTCACTTTGGAGAGCGTACGCTTTTCGAAGGATTAAACTTATTTATTGGTAAGAGGGAGAGGATAGGTCTTGTCGGACGCAATGGTGCTGGGAAATCAACCTTGATGTATATCCTTGCGGGGATCAACAAACCATCTGAGGGATCAGTAAGTTATCCCAACGATTATAAGATAGGATACCTTCCCCAAGAAATGGCTCACAATGAAGGCGAAACCGTCTTTGATGAAGCAGCGAGTGCATTTGCTGAAGTAAAACAATTGGAAGCACGTATTGCGGAAATTACTGATGAAATCTCAACACGACTTGATTATGAAAGTAGCGAGTACTCAAGACTGATTGATGAACTCACAGATGCAAACACGAGGTTAGATATTATAGGAGCAGGTAATTTAGAGGAAAACATCCATCGAATCTTACAAGGTTTGGGCTTCAAAGATGAAGACTTACAAAGGAAGATGTCTGAGTTTAGTGGAGGATGGAAGATGAGGGTCGAGCTCGCAAAGCTTCTGTTAACGAACCCCAATCTATTGCTCCTTGACGAGCCTACAAATCATCTTGACATAGAAAGTATCGAATGGTTGGAGGGTTTTCTAAAAAACTATGCAGGGGCTATTTTACTTATTTCACATGACAGGATGTTCCTTGACACATTAACGGAAAGGACCATTGAAATAAGTCCGTACAAATTGTATGATTTTAAGGCGCCCTATTCTAAGTACCAAGTTTGGAGAGAAGAAGAACGCGACAGACAGTTGCAAGCATCAAAAAATCAGAAGAAGTATATTGAAGAGACTCAAGTTCTGATCAATAAATTTAGAGCCAAGAAAAACAAAGCGGCATTTGCTCAATCGTTGATTAAAAAACTGGACAAACTGGAACGCGTAGAAGTAGACTCTGCAGACAATGCGAAAATTAAATTTCGATTTCCGCCTGCCCCCAGATCAGGAAAAGTCGTCTTTGAGGCCAAAGGCCTTGGTAAGTCGTTTGGGAACTTAGATGTATTTAAGGGATTGGATTTCATTATGGCAAGGCAAGAAAAGGTGGCTTTTGTCGGAAAAAATGGTGCGGGCAAAACCACATTAACGAGAATATTGCTCGGTCTTGAATCGTTTGAGGGCAATCTCATGAAGGGACACAATGTCGATATCGGGTATTACGCCCAAAATCAAGCGGAAGAATTGAACCCGAAAATTACCGTTCTCGAAACACTGGAATCTGAAGTGACATTAGAGAGCAAGGTTAATTTAAGATCGATGTTGGGATCCTTTCTCTTCTCTGGCGAGGATGTCGACAAGAAGGTCAGCGTATTAAGCGGAGGAGAGAAAGCCAGATTGGCGCTATGTAAACTCTTACTTCATCCATACAACGTGCTTATTTTGGATGAGCCAACGAACCACCTCGACTTAAAATCTAAATCAGTTCTAAAAGATGCTCTGGCATCCTTTGATGGGTCTCTCATCGTCGTTTCTCACGACAGAGACTTCCTTTCAGGGTTAACGGAGTTCGTCAACGAGGTTACACCAAATGGGTTGAAGCAATACATTGGAGATATCAAGAATTTCCTACATATCAAGCATGCAGAAAGCATCGGTGCTTATGAGGCATCAAAAACTGGAGAAAGAACGTTAAGCAAGGGAAAAAAAAGTGTGCCTTCAGGGAGGGAAGAAAAAAATCCTTCAAGCAACAAAGACGACTATGAAAGTCGAAAGTCCCGAGACAAGGCACTCAGGAAAGCCACCAAAAATGTTTCTCGACTTGAGAAAGCTGTATCAGAAGCTGAGGTCAACTTAAAATCGAAGAACGAGGAAGTCGCCAACGTTGATCCCAGCGATCGGAAAAAGATGACTGAACTCAGTTATGAATTTGAGGAAATCCAAAAAGTGCACGACGATCTACTTGCAAACTGGGAAAAGGCACTGATTGAAAAAGAGAACCTTGAGAAAGGTTAAATCGATCTTAACCCTCTTTTATCTCGCGATCCCTTCTAGATACGTCTTCCATTTGGCAATTATTTCAGCCATATCTGATGGGATATCAGATTCAAAAGAAACAAATTCTTTTGTTCCAGGATGGATGAAGCCCAACGTTTTTGCGTGAAGTGCCTGGCGGGGTAGAATACTGAAACAATTGCGCAGGAATGAATTGTACTTCCCTCCTGGCGAACCCTTCACAGCTACGTTGCCCCCATATCGAGGATCACCAAACAAAGGGTGACCAATATGCTGCATGTGAACACGGATTTGGTGTGTTCTTCCTGTTTCAAGTTTACATTCTACCAAAGTAACGGGGCCCAATCTCTCAAGAACACGATAATGTGTGACTGCATGCTTTCCTTCTGCCCCATCGGCATAAACCGTTTGAACCGTTCTGTTGCTTCTAGAACGGCCGACATGACCTTCGATTCTTCCGTCTTCTCTTAAGTCACCCCATACGAGCGCGTGATATCGCCTTTCAACCGACCTCTCGAAGAATTGCTCACTTAGTTCGGTAAGGGAGCGCTCTGTCTTCCCTAACACCATAAGCCCAGTTGTATCCTTGTCCAATCTATGGACCAAACCAGGACGAGGAGTGGGTGACCCTGGGACAGATGGAAGATTCTGTAAATGATGTAGGATCCCATTGACCAAAGTACCACTGTAGTTTCCGTGGCCAGGGTGGACGACCAAATCTGTGGGTTTATTTAAGACAATCACCGTATCATCTTCATAAATGATATTGAGATCCATCTTTTCAGGAACGAGTTCGAATTCATATACAGGCTGTGGCAATTCGACAGTAACGACTTGCCCAGCCTTAATTTTAAAGTTGGACTTCACAGATTTGCCATCAATACGGATGTATCCGCATTTCGCAGCAACTTGCAATTTGTTTCGCGAAATATTCGCAATTCGGCTGATGAGAAACTTATCGACCCGAAGAGGTTGTTGCCCCGGATCTGCTTCTATCCTGTGATGTTCAAAAAGCTCTTCCGACTCATCAATATTGTCTTCAATATTATCTTCTTCACTCATCTTTGCTTTATTTATTGAGGCAGTATTATAAGTTGTTTTCCAGACGAAACTGACGTAGACGTAGTTGTCATCCCAACCCAATAAACGCCTGCTGGAAGATCAGATGTGTCAATAGTCACAGTCACAGATGAATTTGACTCCCCTCGCATTAATTCCCTGCCACTTAGGGAATAAACAGACCAAACCATATCTTCATAGGTCTCAAACGAAACTTCAGACGAGGTAGGGTTAGGGTATAGCTCCGATGAAATCTCACCATATGTAACTGTTTCAATGACATCGATGCTTGATGGCAAAACCTTCCCAGCTCTCAAAACAGGGTGTATCATCACCGATCCAGGTATTTCTGAAGCGAGCCAATTGCTTCCTGGACCCAATTTATAATGAAGGTTCCCTGCATTTGCATTAGAGTTTTTATCTAACCCGATATTTAACCGATCTACATTCTGTTGAATAAACCCTACGTGGATAATACCGCTTACGGGTACAGGGTTGTCGTAGGCATAATAGGCAAACAAATCATAGCCCTCCGTAAAATATTGTGGAGAGTGAAATTGATACATGGTGTCGACTTGTTCCCCAGGAACACCTGCATCATCAGCCCAAACTTTGATGACGAACGTTTCCAATTCGGCATTGTCGTAAAAAGGAGTAAAGTGAATCAGCAAGCCATCTAAGGTATCTGGAATAGCCAGAGGGTATCGAACAGCCAGTTGGCCCCCAGTAGCTTCAAGTGCATATGCCTTTTCTGCAGTACCATCGTCGTACGCGTAATAATCAGTAAAGACCTGAGAGAAGCCGATGCTGTCATTGTCATACACCGCAGTTTGATTTGTATAGTATCCCACTTCATTTTCCCACAGAGACACCTCGAAAACCGCTGTTGTATCTGAGGAAGCCGGATTGAATAAGATCGAGGCTGGAACACCTTGAGCATCTAATAAATCAGCCATATATTCTGTCGAGAAGGGGCCCTCTGAAACGCTTACGTTTTGAATGAATTCATTTTCAAAGGCAATGGGATCCAAATCTTGAAGTTGAATAGAAATCCCTGTATTTTCTTGATTGTTGGGACCCATTCCAAAATTTGTATGCCCTACGACCAATGTATCATTGATGTAAAATTCAGGATTGTCGGAATAGTGCGTCCAAGGCATCGCAGAGAAGGATCTTAACAACGTAAACGGTGGGTATTGAAATGCCAATTCTTCAATCGGATTGCCCGTAATACCATTCTCAGCGACAAACACGTAATCAATATGCCATAAATCTGCATTGCCCATCAACGTTCCATAGTTCCGGAATCTAAATTGAAAATTGTTATGTAGATAAATGCCATCGGAAATGGGGATGACCACTTGCGTAAAGGCATCGGTCGACATAACATCAAGCGAATCTTCCCAAACCCTCGTCCACAGATCTCCCTCCGAACCTATCGATTTGAATTCAACAATTAGCGAATCTTCTCCAAGGTCAGGTGCATTGCCTATTCCCCCACCTTCGTACCAAAAAGACAATGTCACTTCATCATTTGTCGTCAGTCCACCCAAATATATTTCCCTAGAAGTTAATGTATCCGCCCAGCCATGTGCATCGATACTGTTAAATACATATGGATAGCCATCCGCATCTAATCCATCAAGTGTAACCACTCCTATCGTGGGTGGATTAAGTGCAAAAGTTGAGGTTCTACGAACAGGACTCGAATCCCACCTTACCAATTCTGGTCTATCAACTCCTGATTCCTCAAAAAAACTAGGCCAAGCAAAATCATCTAAAAATGGAAGTACCATCGGAGGACTGCCACCACGAATCTGAAGATTTAAAGATGTGGCATGAGATTCTGATGGAAGCGCATTCGGTGCAAAGACCAAGTCACGTTCAAGCTCCTGAGCGGTGACTGAAGAAGTAAACGCCACCAAAGAAAGGAAGAATAAAGAGCTGAAAAATAGAGAGCAATTTCTTTTCATAGTGCGTTAATTAATGACAGTATTGAGAATCAAATCTACAGAAGTTCCAGCTTTTACAACTCCAGAAGATGAGGATGGATATTGACGTACAACAACCGCCCGTGCTGAGTCTTGAGAGGTCAACACACTGTCTCCAAATTCTACATATCCGATGGAAAGTGAAGATTCTGTTAGTTTTTCGGAGGCATCTGCTAAATTTAAGCCTGAAAGCCACGGGATGCGAACTCTCCGAAGTGAAGCTTTTCCTACGAATAAAATTATTTTAGAATTGCGTTTGCGTCTGTCTTCAGGAGTGAGGGAGATTCCATTAGATTCAACTCTCACAACTTTACCATCAAGGATTGCATTAGGCTCCTCGCGCTCTTCAACTATAAAGCCCTTCCTTTCAAGAATGTTTCTTGCCAATCTGGCATCTTGCCCTTCGTGAACGGTGATACGTTCTTGCGGAGGAGTGATTCTGAACGTTGTGAGGTATACGGGGCGTCCACTTTTAACTGAACTCTCAGCTGGAGGAGATTGCTCAAGGACTGTTCCAGGAATTGCAGAAGAGCTATAGACCGAATCTAAATGAATCGGAAGTAGCGCCAAATCTTCTATCACCATATACGCCGAATCTAGAGGCAACCCTACCAGGTAAGGAATGTGACGCTCAGACCAAGGTCGGCTGTTAAATTGTAAAAACAACATGCTCCCGCCGAGTATCACAACCCAAGTTACCCCAACAACTAAAATAGTTTTTAGAAAGGCTTTACTAAATAAAAATTGGCGTAAACTCATTAAACGATCTGTTGTAGATTATAAATCCAGCGCTTCTTCAAATCCATTGTCATAGTAGGCACGGAGCTCTGAACAAAAACCGAAATGCTTTTCATCAACGACGATTTTCCCCTTTGTAACATGACCTAGAAGGACTGCACCCACTTTATTTGCATCGCAGATATCAAAAAAGTCATCCTGATCTTCCTCCGCCAAAGTCACGATGATTCTACCCTGAGCTTCTCCGAATAAGAAGCCATCCAAACGAAGTTCATCGTCAGAAACAATATCGAAACCCAACATATCTGGCATAGACATTTCCAGCAAAGTAGTAAAAAGCCCTCCATCACTTATGTCGTGTGCCGCAGTAACAAGTTGCTTGACAATCAGTGCTCTGATGCAAGTATGAAGCGCTGCTTCTGCATCCAAATTAAATTTCGGCGCAGGTGATTGTTTGACCCCCACCATATTTGCAAGGTATTCTGACGAGTTAATGCAGTCTGAAAGCTCTCCCAGATGGAAAATTAAGTCTCCTTTCTTTTTAAAGTTTAGGGACATATGCTGCTCTCTGTCTTCAATAATCCCTACCATACCGATCGTGGGTGTAGGGAAAACAGAGGTTGAGGTACCATCCGAATTCGCTGTTTGGTTATAAAAACTCACATTGCCTCCGGTCACAGGCGTATTGTACTTCTCACAAGCTCGGGTCATTCCTTTGATCGCACCTACAAATTGCCAGTATACTTCAGGGTTATAGGGATTTCCGAAATTCAAGCAGTTCGTAATGGCCGAAGGAGTCGCTCCTGTACAACTGATGTTTCGCGCAGCTTCAGAAACGGCAATCGCTGTACCGATTTCTGGGTCAGCTTGTACATACCTCGCATTACAATCTACTGTTAAAGCAAGACCTTTTTTCGTTCCTCGAACAGCAACCACTGCAGCATCTGAAGGACGATTTGTGGTTCTATTTAGCGTACCTACCATACTGTCATACTGTTCCCAAACCCACTTTTTAGATGCAATGTTTGGCAAGCAAATCAGATCATGAGCCAACTCCATGGCTTCATCTAAAGAAGGAACTGGAACAGTGGCCGGGTCAAAAGCCAGTGATTCGGCATACGAAGCAGGCTCAGAATACTCACGTTCATACACTGGGGCACCACCACCAAGCACAAGCGTAGATGCGGGTACTTGTGCAACAATTTCATCTTCAACGAAGAAGTTAATCGTATTTCCCTCTGTCACTTCGCCAATAGGAACGGCATGAAGGTCCCATTTGGCAAAAATATCCTCAACAATTTGTTCCTTTCCCTTGGCAACTACAACAAGCATTCTTTCCTGCGACTCTGATAGAAGAATCTCAAATGGCTCCATGTCTGATTGACGCAATGGAACCCGGTCAAGATGTATATCCATACCCACATCCCCTGCAGCGCTCATCTCAGAAGTAGAACACGTAATTCCTGCGGCGCCCATATCCTGCATCCCAACAATTGCATCTGATTTTGCGAGTTCAAGCGAAGCCTCCATAAGAAGTTTTTCTTGAAAAGGATCACCAACCTGGACAGATGGCAAATCATTTGCACTTTCTTCCGTAATGTCTTTTGACGCAAAGGAAGCTCCTTGAATTCCGTCCTTCCCCGTATCCGAGCCTACTATATAAACAGCATTCCCAGGGCCTTTTGCAGTTGCTGAAATGATTTCATTTGCATCTAACAGACCTACTGACATCGCGTTAACAAGGGGGTTCACTTGGTAGCAAGGGTCGAAAAAGACTTCTCCCCCCACCACTGGAATCCCAAAACTATTTCCGTAATCTCCGATACCTTTTACAACGCCTTCTACCAACCATTTCGTTCGTGGATGTTCTGGATCGCCAAATCGCAAACTGTTCAGTTGTGCAATTGGTCTGGCACCCATCGTGAAAATATCTCTATTGATACCACCCACACCAGTAGCTGCACCCTGATATGGCTCAATTGCAGATGGATGATTGTGACTCTCTATCTTAAATGCGCAACCTATACCATCTCCCAAATCGATGATGCCCGCGTTCTCTTCTCCAGCTTTTACAAGCATTTGAGCTCCATCCTTCGGGAGCGTTTTAAGCCATTTAATCGAATTCTTGTATGAGCAGTGTTCACTCCACATCACAGAGTATATACACATTTCCGTAAAATTAGGGGTGCGGCCAAGTATCTTTTCGATGGCAGCAAACTCATCAGTAGTCAGGCCCATATCTTGAGCTTGTTTCAAGGTAGCCGGAGCAGTAGAGGCGGTCATGGTAGGCATGTAATCCGTTATAAAAGGGGTTTCAATTGAATAAGTAAAGGTAGCAATGCGAAGCCATTTTAGAAGCGTTTCATGAGGTAACTTTCGCACATGAGAGCAGTTATTCAAAGGGTATCGAAATCTTCTGTGAAAGTGAATGGTAAGATCTTGGGACAAACCACACTGGGACTCCTTGTTTTACTAGGAATAGAAGACCTCGACAACGACGAAGATGTGGGTTGGTTGGCACAGAAAATCACTGGACTAAGGATTTTTTCGGACTCAGATGATAAAATGAATCTGAATATCAAGCAAGTTGGAGGAGGTTTGTTAGTAATCTCTCAGTTTACACTTCATGCCTCCACAAAAAAAGGAACAAGACCATCGTTTGTCAAAGCGGCGCGCCCCGAAAAGGCAATTCTACTTTATGAAGGATTTATAAAAGAATGTGAGAATATACTTGGAAAGGAAGTTTCGTCTGGGAAATTTGGTGCGATGATGGAAGTGGAACTGACAAACGATGGACCCGTAACGATTGTGATCGACTCGAAAAACAAAGAGTGACTCGGACTAATCTCGCGGGATTGTGCAAACTGGAATCGGGTCCATTTTATGCCGATTTGCAGTATTAAGTCTGGTGTAAATTTCGTAAACCTCTTTTTCACGACCATCTAGCGTATTCAAATCGCCATTTTCTTCTGAGAATCTCATCGCTATTTCTAGCTCTGCGTATGACGCACCGATTTGGTCTTCATCATTGCGACCATCTCCCCAGAGCCCATCTGTCGGAGCTGCTTCAAGAATACTTTGAGGGACACCCAGCACTCTACCCAATGCATATACCTCCGATTTTAACAAATCAGCGATGGGACTGACATCCACACCTCCGTCACCATATTTGGTAAAGAAACCGATTCCAAAATCTTCTATTTTATTTCCTGTCCCCACGACCAATGCCCTTCTCTGAGCGCCAATTGCATAGAGAAAGGTCATACGCAATCGCGCACGTGTGTTTGCCAGCGCAAGTCCCTGTGACAAGTCTACAGAGTCAGGCAAAGCTGCTTTTGTTGCTTCGTAGACGTCTGTTAGTGGGACGCGTAAAACGGTGACGTTGGAAAATCTTTTTGAAAATGAATCACACAACTCTTTTGATCGCTCTAATTCAGTGGGATCTTGATGAATTGGCAAGTCAATCACATACACAGGCTTGCCAGTCATCAAACACAACGTAGCAGTTACAGCTGAATCTATCCCACCCGAAACACCCAAAACGAAACCATCAAATTTCGAAGCATCTGCATAAGAATTGAGCCAAGAAGAAATATGCTCAGCTACTTTGTGTGGGTCAAAGGCCATTTAAAAAAGAATTCCTACAGAAAGGGAGATGAAACTGTCATGTCCTTTCATCTCACCTGTAGACACCTCATTTGAAAGAACAACAGGTGATTGTGAACTGTCCACGTTAATCAGTTCAACATCCTTGTGCGTATTTGTGAAAGATGCATTGTAATTCACGCCGACCACCAAGGATGTCGCTCCACTTAAAGTTCGTTCTATTCCACCACCAATAATCATCGATGCACGAAACAATTTGACATCTTCATCTATCGGAATTCGGTCGCTTAAGGGAGACCCTGATTCATCATAGGTTGACCACTCTCCATTTGCTACTTCCCGATAACTTCTGTACCTGGCTTCGTCAGCTTCTGCTTTAATATTCATCCCTAACCCTAAGCCAAAACGTCCAAAAACAGTCGTATATCCAATTTCATTTGTCCGCATCTTAAACGTTAACGGAAGCTCTACATATTGTAGGCTGTAGGTCCTGTCAACATTCATCAGGTAGTCATCGTCCTCAGGATCCTCTACCAAATACCGAACATCACCACCCGTATTAAAAACATTGACACCCAGACCTAAAGCATAATTTTCTGAAAAAAGCACATCAGCCATAAACTCAAAACCGAAGTTCACTTTTGCACCAAGCGTCTCATGATCATAATCGGTTGACACCATCCAAGCTGTGTTTGGACTAATCGCAAGACCCATCTTAAAGTCCTGAGCGTTTGATTGTGTTGAGAAAAACAAGCTGAAAGCAGCTAAAAATGCAACCAATATTGTGGTTGAACGAAGGGAAGTTTGAATAGTACGCATAAGTGTGCTCATCTTTGCAGTTGTTAAAGTAAAATTAAACGTAGAATGCATGGGAACAAGCGAAATTCGTACCACGTTATTGAGAGGTCTATTGTGTACAAGACCTAAAAGCCCGATTTCACTATACTTTACAATGTTTATTTCTTTTTTATTATTGTCATGCGCCAACGATAAATGGGAAGTTGAACCCTCTTCTGTTGAATTCGATGCGCCTTTTGCTGCCCTTGATTTTATCGAGGACATTCAAAATCTTCCAGGCAATGACACCCTCGCATTGAACACACTTCAGCAAAAATACGGTACGTTTTGGGAAGATTACTCCGAAGATATTCTGAAAATAGGCGCTGCAGACAAAATCTCTACAATGAGAGAGTTGCGCCGATTTGTCAAACATCCTGACACTCAGGAGACATTGGAAGCGATAGACACGACTTCTGGAGACAAAGCGTATTTACAATCTGTCGAAAAAACACTGGAAGAAGGATTTAAGCGCTTCCATTCATTCATGCCTCAAGAGACCATTCCGACAATTGTTTGGATGCCCAGTGGATTCAACTTCGCAATTTATCCTCGCAAGGAATATGTCGCAGTGGGGGTCGAATGGTTTATAGGTCCAGACCATCCTATTGTCGGACTTCTTCCTCCTGACCGATTTCCTCAGTATCAACAACTCAGAATGCACCCCGACCTTATGGCTGGAGACACATTCAGAGGCTGGCTGTTGGTCTACTTTTCTGGATCAGGATATACAGGCGAACGATGCATTGATGACATCTTGTACTGGGGGAAAGTTTTATGGCTTATGAAAAAATGCTTGCCCGAACTCCACGACCATCTTCTGATGGACTGGACGCCCGATAAATTGCATTGGGCTGAAGCAAATGAAAGCGCAATATGGCTAGAATTGCAACCGTCTAAAGTTCTTTTTGAAACGAACAGAAGCATTTATAAGAGATGGCTCTCAGATGGCCCCTTCACAAAAGCTGGGTCAATTCCACAGGAAAGTCCCGATCGACTTGGGATTTGGATGGGGTGGCGTATCGTCGAAGATTACATGGATAGAAATCCTGAAACAACAATTGAAGAATTATTTAACGAACAAGATCACATACCGTTTCTTAAATCGTACAGACCCGAACATTAAAATATGATGCCAGATAACATTATTAAAATTACAGTATCCACAGATGAGAACCATGTTCCAACCGAAATCGTTTGGTCTGCTGAAGGAGAAGACAGTGAGGAAAGAGCTTCAAAGGCGATGTCGTTAGCCATGTGGGATGACAAGGACGGTCGATTAATGAATATGGACCTGTGGACGAAGAACATGAGTGTTGAAGAGATGCGCCATTTTGTATGCCAAACAATGATGACGCTTGCAGATACCTTTGAACGTTCAACCTCAGACAAACCTCATGCTGAAGCGCTACGTGGCTTTACGAGAGAACTGGCAAAAAGAATCGGCGTCATGAAAGATGACGATTCTGACAAGGTTAAAAAAGCTGATTCGTCACCTCAATAAAGCTAAGGAGTTCCTCTCTCCCATCGCCCTTATTTGCGCTGGTAATAAACATGGGAGGCATTTTATGCCATTGCTTAAGCATCACCGCTTCGTATTTGGCTTTGAACGCTTCCCTTTCTGTTTTATTGAGCTTGTCTACTTTCGTGAACACTAGGACAAATGGAAGCCCTGTTTCGCCGAGGTAAGCCATAAATTCCAGGTCTACTTTCTGGGGCTTCAGTCTCGAATCTACGAGCATCATTGTACACAAAAGATTCTTTCTACCTTCAAGGAATTGCCTGGAAGTTCGTTCCCATTTAATGCGCTCTGACTTACTGATTTTTGCATAACCAAACCCTGGCAAATCAGTTAAATACCATGGGGTTGTGTCTTTTTCCTTGTCGAGATCGAGTCCATTAATTGCAAAATGATTGATGAGTTGAGTCTTGCCCGGAGTACTGGAAATTTTTGCCATCGAATTCCTTCCCACCAACATATTGATGAGAGATGACTTCCCCACGTTTGACCTGCCAATAAAAGCATATTCAGGCCTATCCATTTCAGGACACTCCCTCGGATGGGCACTGCTTTTAACGAATTCTACCTGTGAAATTTCCATGACTTAAAGTTGTCCTAAGACTGGACCCCTATTGAACGGGAATCATACCAATCAGATAATATCTTATTAAATTCCATTGGATGCTCCATCATGGGAGCATGACCACACTTGTCGATCCAAAACAGATCCGCATCTGGGAACCCCGCTAAAAAAGATTCCGCAACATCTGGGGGTGTAACGATATCATTGCGACCCCAGATCAAACAAACTGGAATCGTCATGGCAGGCAAGTCCTTTTCCATGTTGTGACGAATCGCTGATTTGGCTATTGAGAGAATCCGCAACACTTTATTCCTATTGTTCACAGCTTCAAAACACTCCTCCACCAATTCATCAGTTGCCAATAACGGGTCAAAGAATGTAACCGCTACCTTATTCCTAATGTATTCCTTGTCCTCTCGCCTCGGAAAACTGTTTCCAAAAGCATTTTCATATAACCCACTGCTCGCTGTGAGGGTGAGAGAAGAGACTCTTTCAATATAATTCTTTGTGAAAATCAAACCTACATGCCCGCCCAAACTGTTTCCGAGTAAGTGAACTTTATCTAAGTTCATTGCGTCGACAAATCCTTTGATGTGCTCGGCGATCGTGCTGGCATTTGTCTGACGAAGAGGCAATTCATAAATGGGCAGTATGGGAGTAATCACCCTAAATTTCTTGCTGAAATGTTCTCTCACATGTGAGAAGTTACTCATTGCACCAAACAATCCGTGCAAGACGATGAGCGGCTCTCCTACCCCTTCTTCAACATATTTGTATTCCCCGAGTTCAATGATATTCGTGTCCATCAATTCTTATTTGAAGGGCCAAACTACACCCATAACTACCATTACTCACACTTACATTCAGATAAACATCCACGTTGGGTTGTTCACATTCAATGTTGATATCATGTTGAAATGATCTTTTATCGATTTTATTGAACCTTCGCAATCCCCTGAATAGAAAGGGTTTTTAACTCTATAATGTTTATCACTTTTCCACAATGTGGTAGAAAGTGTCATTTAGTGGGAATATGTGGGGAATCTTGACTAATTTTGTGTATTCCAGACAACTCTGACAATGCTCAACCTATTAGGAGAACATATATGTAGAATAGACGCCAAAGGGCGCCTCATGTTCCCTGCCAAGTTGCGCCGTCAATTGGACAAGGTTCTACATCATGGGCTTGTCATTAACCGAGATATTTTTGAAGGATGCTTGGTGCTTTACCCGAAGCCGGAATGGGACAAAGTGAACACTGAGATGACGCAACTGAGTCGTTACAATAGAAAGCATCAATTGTTTCAAAGGAAGTTTATGAAGGGGGCTACTATTGTGAACCTAGATGCATCTGGAAGACTAAACGTACCGACCGCACTGCTTGAATATGCTGGAATAGACTTGTCAAAAAGCAATGAGATCATCGTGTCAGGACTTGGTGAAAAAGTGGAGATATGGACTGTTGAAGGATATGGAAAACAAGTGTTAAGTGACGACACCGACTTTGATTTTGGAAATTTAGCTGAAGACGTCCGCAAGGATATCGAACCAGGAAACGCCACCTAACAAATGACAAATGCCTACCACGTCCCCGTGCTACTAGACGCCTCAATAGAGGCTCTTAGACTCGGCGACGGCAGCGGGGCCTGGATGGATGCGACCTTCGGAGGCGGAGGGCACAGCAAAGTTATTTTGGAAAACCTGAACGAAAAAGGAGTGTTGTTCGGATTTGATCAAGATCCGGATGCTGTAGCAAACACAATTGATGACAAGCGATTTACCCTGGTTGAGGCAAACTTTAGGTATGCCAAGCAATTCTTAAGCTTACATGGTGTAGAAAATCCGAACGGAATCCTCGCAGACCTTGGCGTTTCTTCTCATCAATTTGATACCGCAGAAAGAGGTTTCTCACTGCGTATGGATGGACCGTTAGATATGCGGATGAATCCCGAAATCGGCATCTCTGCAGCTGAGGTTATTGACGAATACACATGGGAAGAACTCATGGTCGTTCTGAGAATGTATGGGGAGGTAAATAGACCAGACAGAGTTGCGCGTGAAATTGTGGCCGCCCACCATACGGAACCCATAAAAACAACGGAAGACCTGGTGAAGGTTCTAAGTAAGATGGCGCCCGGCGGAAGAGAAAATAAATTTTACGCTCAAATATTTCAAGCCTTAAGAATTGAAGTCAATGATGAATTAGCGGCATTAAAAGAGTTGCTGGAGCAGTCTTCGAAATTGCTTAAACCCGGTGGGCGATTGGTCGTGATTTCTTACCACAGTCTCGAAGACCGTCTGGTAAAACACTTTATGAGGTCTGGGAATTTTGAGGACAAAGTTGAAAAAGACATTAAAGGTCAAATACACGCACCATTTGTGCCTATTTCACGAAAAGCGATTGTTGCAACACCAGAAGAAGTGATGAATAACCCACGTGCTAGAAGCGCGCGACTTCGCGTAGCTGAAAGAACTGAATATCAGAATGCATCATGAAGTGGTTGTTTCGACGAAATAAAAAAGAAAAGCCTGAAGTAGGGGGTTCTAGAGGAAACAAACACCTGACAAAAGAAGAGAAAAACGCACGCATTGAAGCCCAAGAATTGGCAAAGAAAGCAGCCGATGAAGCGACAAAACTAGCCACAGAGAAAGCGAAAAAAGCACGCAACCTCTCTAATCAGAAATCTGAGAGTACACGTCAAGAAAAAGCGACAAAAAAGAGTGCCGACAACAACAGCATTGGGAAATTTTTTCGCGACATCTTAAATGGAACATTCTTAACAGGTGATGGAATTACAACACACATTCCATATCTGCTCTTCATGTGTGGTATTTTTTTATTGTACATCAGTTTGGGGTACAAATTTGAGAATATCGAACGAGAGAAAATGAAGACCGAGCATTCTCTTGAAGAAGTTACTGCAGAATATAAAACACTGCGATCTGAATTGGAATCGAGGCTCCAACAAAGTAGAGTGGAAAGCGCAACGGCATTTCTCGGACTTGAACAACCTATGGAGCAGCCTGTCCTTCTTGAAGTAGATGTCAAATGACTAGAAGGAGTAAAAACATAGAAGAGTACAAAGTAGCGACCGGCAGGTATTGGGTTGTCTTCGTATGCCTTTGTTTTGTGGGGCTATGTATCTTCTGGAGACTGTTCTCAATTCAAACAATTGAGAATGAAATCTGGTCTGAAAGAGGCGCTGAATTCAGACACAGCATCCGAACGATTGACCCTGCCAGGGGACAAATTCAAGCACGAGATGGCAGTCTACTTGCGACAAGTGTACCTGTGTATGATTTAAGATGGGACACCAAATGTGAAGCCCTCAAATGGAAGTTATTCGAAGCGAAAAGAGATTCTTTATGCATCGGACTGGCAAGCGTTTTAGGGGGCAACCCTGAAGATTATTCTGCAAAGCTTGACAAAGCAAGAGCAGAAGGAAGTAGGTCTACCAGGTTTGCAAAACAAGTTCCGTTCACGGATTACAAAGAGCTAAAGGAACTCCCATTCATAAAATCCGGGAGGTTTACAAGTGGGTTTGTTTTTGAACGAAAAGAAGAAAGGCGCAAACCATTTGGACAGCTGGCTGGCCGAACAATTGGCATTGACCGTGAACATCAGAGAGTGGGGATTGAACTTTCTTGGAACAAAGAACTAGGTGGGGAAGAAGGGAAACAAATGCAAAAAAGGATCAGTGGAGGCGCTTGGCTACCTGTGACGGATGATTATATCGTGAAACCGAAAGAGGGATTAGATGTCGTTACGACAATAGACATGCATTTGCAGGACGTTGCATCAAATGCACTGGAAACGCAATTGACACGACACGATGCAGAATGGGGTGTCGTCGTCCTCATGGAAGTCGAAACAGGCTACATCCGAGCGATCACAAATCTCAAGAGATTTGATGACAGTGAGGGCAAGGCGAAATATTATGAGAGTTACAACCACGCAATAGGAACGTCTGTGGAGCCTGGATCTACATTCAAGCTTGCATCCCTCATGACATGTCTGGAATCAGGTGGGATGACCCTCAATGATTCTATCGAAACTGGAAATGGGGAGACCCTTTTCCATGACCAGAGAATGCGAGATTCAAATTGGAACAAAGGAGGAAATGGGAAAATATCACTCAAAGAATGCTTCGAGAGGTCCTCAAATATTGGAACGGCTCTTGCCGTAAAACAATGCTTCGATCTAGAGCCACAGAAATTCCTAGATGGGCTTCAACGAATTGGTGTCACACAGCCTTTGGGAATAAGGCTCGTAGGTGAAGGAATTCCTAAGGTATACTCCACAGTTGGAGAAGGTGATTGGTCTGGGGTTTCGCTTACACAGATGGCAATAGGGTATGAAGTCACACAAACGCCTCTACAAACGTTGGCCTTGTATGGAGCAATAGCAAATGAGGGTAGAATGATGCGCCCCACGTTTGTGAAAGAAACGCAAAGAAAGGGTGAGGTTGTTGAATCGTTTGGACCCGTTGTAGTGAACGAAAGAGTATGCTCTTCAAAAACACTTCAAAGCTGTAGAGAAATGTTAGAAGGAGTATGTGATCCGAATGGAGAAGGCACAGCATCGGATATCTTTAAAAACAGACCCTATTCTGTCGCTGGAAAAACAGGTACAGCAAAAATGGTCATCAAGGGTAGCTATGCAAGTGGTCGATATCGCGCCTCATTCTCGGGTTACTTCCCTGCCGATGATCCACAATATGCTTGTATTGTAGTCATTGCAGACACGAGAAGTGGATCATATTATGGAAGTGCGATTGCAGCGCCTGTGTTTAGAGATTTGGCAGATTTGATTTATGCTACTGACCCCTCATTTCATAAAGTACTAGATCAGCCTTTGTTGGCCGAAGCAGACAGGCATCTACCTACAGCGATGAATGGCGCAAGAGAAGAACTTGTGATGTTGTATGACATGTTAGGAATCCCCTATGAAGACAACAGTGAGGGTGAAGATTGGGTCAAGGTAAAAACGGGGACAGAAAGCGTGACAATATCCTCAAAAACATTTGTGAATCAAGCCATACCTGATGTCCGTGGAATGGGATTACGAGATGCACTGTACCTGCTAGAAAATGCCGGAGTGAAAGTGTTATACAAAGGAACCGGAATTGTAAAAACACAGTCAATTACGCCAGGCACTCGATTAAATAACATGAATACAATACGAATAGAATTGTCGTGAAACTACTCAAGGATCTAATATATGACGCGAGAATCAAAGAGATTCAGGGAACGACAAACATTGCCGTTGAGGGGATAAGTATCGACTCCCGTGTCATTAAACCGATGAGCCTATTCGTTGCAATTTGCGGAACACAAGTCGATGGTCATGACTACATCAAACAGGCCATCACAAATGGTGCAACCACTGTTGTATGCGAACGATTTCCTGAAGACTTTGTACGTCCTGAATCTGTCACAGTTGTCGTTGTAAAAAACAGCGCAGTTGCGCTTGGATTTATCGCATCAGCATATTATGACCATCCCACAAATGAAATGAAGGTTGTGGCTGTAACAGGCACAAACGGGAAGACCACAATTGTCACCCTCTTACATGGTTTACTGAGATTGTTAGACAGGAAAACAGGGCTTGTGGGGACAATCGAGAACCGCATCAACAATAAAGTTATTGACGCTACGCACACCACACCTGATGCCCTTACGCTTCAATGTTTATTCAGAGAAATGGTGGATTCAGGGTGTAAATTTTGTTTTATTGAAGCCAGTTCTCACGCGATCGTCCAAAACCGTTTGTCAGGCACAACATTTGCCGGCGCAGTCTTCACAAACATCACCCATGACCACCTTGATTACCACAAGACGTTTGACAAGTATCTCGCGGCTAAGAAACAGCTGTTCGACTCCCTCCCTGCAAATGCATTTGCGCTCATCAATTCTGACGATTCTTACTTTGAGGATCTCGTCTTTGACTGTAAAGCTGAAAAAACAACCTATGGAGTGGCCTCTATGGCAGACTTCAAAGCTCGAATCATAGAAAACCAACTTCAGGGCTTGCATTTACATCTTGATGGACAGGATTTGTACTCAAGGTTAGTAGGTGGGTTTAACGCATCAAATTTGGCCGCCGTTTATGGAGTTTCAAAGCTTCTGGGATTTGATGGGATTGAAACACTTACGCAGATGTCACTGCTATCTCCCCCACCAGGAAGATTTGAACTGGTCCAAAGCCCTGATGGCATAACTGCAATTGTAGATTACGCACACACACCGGACGCGCTTGACAACATACTCCGCACGATTGCGACATTTAGGACAGGCGGAGAGAGATTAATTACGGTAGTGGGTTGTGGCGGAGATAGAGATGTCACCAAGCGACCTGTCATGGCAAGAGTTGCAGCTGCAGGATCTGACAGGGTGTTTCTTACGTCTGACAATCCCCGCACTGAAGATCCAGGGATGATCCTTGCAGATATGACAGCAGGTCTTGACCCTATCGACAAACGCAAATGTATTTCCATCACTGACAGACGTGAGGCTATAAGAGCAGCTGCTGCGTTTGCAGAAGCTGGAGACATCGTCGTTGTCGCTGGAAAAGGACATGAGACGTACCAAGAAATAAATGGAGTGAAACAAGACTTCGACGACCGCAAAGTTCTCGCGGACGCATTTATACCTGCATAACATGTTATATCACTTATTTACATATTTAGACGCAGCATATGACCTCCCTGGAGCGGGGCTTTTCAAATTTGTAACGTTCCGTGCGGCAATGAGTTTACTCACATCTCTGTTTATAGGGATTTCGTTTGGCAAAACAATCATAGAATGGCTTCAACTGAAACAAGTAGGAGAAATTGTTCGTGATTTGGGACTCCAAGGTCAAATTGAAAAACGAGGAACGCCCACGATGGGAGGCATCATTATTTTGACTGCTATCCTCGTGCCTACACTGCTTTTTGCCGATCTCACAAATGTATATACACACATGATGATTGTCGCCATTGTTTGGCTAGGAACCATCGGGTTTATAGATGATTACATTAAAGTCTATAAGAAAAACAAAGATGGCTTGGCGGGGAGGTTTAAGATTGTAGGACAAATCGGAGTGGGGATCATTATCGGCGCAATCATGATGTGGCATCCAGATGTGGTGATCAAAGAGCTTGGAGAAAATGGCGTATGGAGTGAGATTAGATCAACCGTAACAACCATTCCCTTTGTCAAGGGCAACAGTTTCGATTACGCATGGTTGATTGATTGGGCCATTAAAGATGTGACCGTATGGGTGTGGATCGTCTTCATCCCCATTGTGATACTCATAGTAACAGCAGTATCGAATGGGGCAAACCTCACGGATGGATTGGACGGATTAGCGACAGGCACAAGTGCAATAATCGGGATTACACTAGCCATTCTTGCTTATGTAAGTTCAAATACATTGATCGCGGAGTATCTCAATATCATGTATATCCCTGGCTCGGAAGAACTCGTGGTATTCAGTGCTGCATTTGTCGGAGCATGTGTTGCATTTCTATGGTACAATTCTTATCCAGCGCAAGTCTTTATGGGGGATACAGGATCGCTCGCACTGGGAGGAATCATTGCGGCTTTTGCAATTTGTATTCGAAAGGAACTTCTCATCCCTGTGCTATGTGGCGTTTTCTTAATTGAAAACCTAAGCGTGGTCTTGCAAGTGGGTTGGTTCAAATACACGAAAAAAAGATATGGTGAAGGTCGAAGAATCTTCTTGATGTCTCCATTGCATCATCACTATCAGAAAAAAAATATTCATGAATCGAAAATCACTGCTCGGTTCTGGATTGTCGGAATTCTTCTCGCTGTTGTCACAATTGTCACACTCAAAGTTCGCTAAGACAAAAAAGATCGATGTCTAAATCAATACTCATACTTGGTGCCGGAGAAAGCGGTGTTGGCGCAGCTAAGCTTGCTCTCGCTCTTGGCGATATACCCTATGTGAGTGAAGGAGGACAGGGGAAAGCGCATTTTATTGGGGAGTTGGATTTAGCTGGAGTGCAATACGAAACAGGTGGACATACGCCTGAAAATTGGCCGACTTTTTCAACCGTCATTAAAAGTCCTGGAATACCAGACTCCTCCCCGACAGTCATCAATCTCAAAAAAAACGGGGCGGAAATAATTAGTGAAATTGAATTTGCCAGCAGACATGCATCTGGAAAAGTCATTGCAATTACAGGTGCGAACGGGAAGACGACGACGACGGCTATGATTCATCGAATGCTGACGGACGCGGGTATAAATGCAACGTGTGTCGGCAACATTGGTCCAAGCTGGGCGAGAGATTTGGCAGAAAGAAAAACAGAAGCAGAAGTTACTGTTGTGGAGGCCAGCAGCTTCCAACTAGACGGAACCACTTCATTTAGACCAGATGTAGCTGTTCTACTAAACATCACTCCTGATCATCTTGACAGGTACGATTATAAAATGAAAAACTATGCAGCATCAAAATGGAAGATCACTCAATTCCAAACCCAAAAAGATTTCCTCGTTTACAATTCAGACGACAATGAGATTGAAAAACTGATCTCAAACAAAGGCACAAATGCAAGTCTCGCACCTGTCTCATCTCTAAAATCTCTTCATACAGATTTGATAGATCAAGAGAGGTTTCATGCAGGACTAACCAATAAAAAAAAAGAATTTACAATACACACACCCCATAAAAAACCATTTTCTATGACCATTCAAAAACTTGCCCTACAAGGCAAACACAATCTGTTCAACTCTATGGCAGCCAGTGTTACAGGTAGAATTTTAGAACTCCGAAGTGAAGGAATTCGAGAAAGTTTAACGCATTTCGAAGGTGTCGAACACCGGCTGGAATACGTCGCAACGATTAACAACATTCGATTCATTAACGACAGCAAAGCAACAAATGTCAACAGCGTTTGGTATGCTCTGGAGTGCATGAAGACTCCTGTGATATGGGTTGCAGGGGGAATTGACAAAGGAAACGACTACCGAGACCTCTTACCCTTGGTAGAAGAAAAGGTGAAGCATCTTATTTGCTTGGGAAAGGACAACTCAAAATTAATTGATACCTTTTCTTCCAAAGTCGAAACTGTACACATCGCGGAGACTGCAGAAGAAGCGGTTCAAATCGCGTATGACTTAGGAATGCCTAATGAAACTGTATTGCTTTCTCCTGCTTGTGCGAGCTTCGATATTTTCGGAAGCTATGAGGAGAGAGGAAACAAATTTAAGAACGCTGTAAGAGGACTTTAATCCTGTATGGCTAATTGGGTACATACTATTCGAGGGCGACTCGAGGGCGACAAAGTGATTTGGATGATCGCACTAATTCTTAGTGTTTGGTCTCTGCTATCCGTCTACAGCGCAATCTCGTCACTTGCATATAAAGCAAATGGCGACTCACTGAGGTTCCTCATGAAACAAGGGGGGCTCTTAATGCTGGGGCTCGTGATCATGTATGTCGTACATAAAGTTCACTACAAATATTTTGCTCGGATCGCCAATGTTGTGCTGGTTTTTGCAGTATTGGCGCTTGTGTTGACCCTGATCTTTGGCTCAGACATTAACGAAGCCCGGCGTTGGCTGAAAGTACCCTTTATAGGGCTCACGCTGCAAACATCTGATTTCGCAAAAGTAGGTTTGGTTCTATGGCTGGCAAAGGAATTACACGTTCGAAGGGAAAGGTTAAATGACTTTAGAGGTGAGGTTTTTCCAATGTTAATTAGAATAGGTTTGGTGTGTGGACTTATTCTTCCTGCGGACTTTTCTACAGCGGCACTTTTAGGGGTCGTTGCGTTGGGGATGCTCTTTGTTGGTGGCGTCCCTTTTAAAGGCATGGCGTCAATATTTGGCTTGATCATCTTGGGTGGCTTCTCTATTTATGGGGTGAGTAAAGCTGCGCCAAACCTCATACCTAGAAGCGAAACATGGGTGAATCGCATCGAACAATTTGCTGGGTTTCATCAGGCGTCTGGCCTAGAAACGAATAAAAATTCGGATGAAGATTACCAAATAGACCTCGCCCAAGTCGCAATTCATCGTGGAGGACTTTTGCCATCAGGACCTGGGAGTGGGACATCAAGGAATTTCTTGCCGCATCCATACTCCGATATGATTTATGCGTTTGTCATCGAAGAATGGGGATCTGTCATTGGCGGTGTTGGTTTGGCGCTCTTATATTTTATACTGCTATTCAGAAGCATACAGGCAGCACGGAAATGTGACCGACCATTTGGCAGTTACCTGGCCATGGGTTTAAGCCTTCTTATTACTGTGCAAGCCTTAATCAACATGGGGGTTGCTGTTAGACTTTTCCCGACTACAGGACAACCACTACCACTTGTAAGCTATGGTGGCACATCACTCATTTTCACTTGCCTATCAATTGGAATGATCTTGGCTGTGAGTAGAGCGCCCATGCTCAATAAAAAACAATGAATACAGATCTTACATCTTCAAATAAAATGAAACGTGTACTTATTTCAGGAGGTGGAACTGGCGGACACATACATCCTGCCCTAGCAATTGCAGATGAAATTGTTCGAAGAAACCCCGATGTAGAAATAAGATTTGTAGGTGCGTTGGGAAGAATGGAAATGGAGAAAGTACCTGCTGCAGGATATGAAATTGAGGGACTTTGGATCAGTGGGATTGAACGTAAAATAACCAGCCTGAAAAACCTCAGCTTTCCATTTAAACTTATAAGCAGTCTCATGAAAGCTGGAAGACTGCTCCGAAAATACAAACCTCAAATCGTGATCGGAGTGGGTGGGTTTGCCAGTGGGCCTTTGTTATTTAGAGCATCAAAAAAAGGCATCCCTACGTTAATTCAAGAACAAAACTCTTTCCCGGGGATTACAAATAGAATACTCGCAAATAAAGTACAAACAGTATGTGCCGGATTCCCAGGTTTAGAACGATGGTTTCCAAAAGAACGAATCGTAGAAACAGGGAATCCACTCAGGTCAAGGGTCTTGAAACTCGCTGACTCAAAACACACTCCACCCAAATTAGAATCCTGCGCACACTTCAACTTCAAGAATGACAAGCCCATCATTTTCATTATGGGAGGAAGCCTTGGCGCAAAGTCTATGAATTCCGCGGTAAAGAATCTACTCGAACATTACGCATCGTTAGAACAAAGCAAACAATTCCTACCCTACGCTGTTATTTGGCAATGCGGGGCCCGTTTCTTAGAGGAGAACACGGCGTGGTTAAGTAATTTCGAAAAGAAATTCCCTGAGATAGGGAAATCGGTAAGATGCTTGGGTTTTATCGACAGAATGGATTTGGCCTATGCCGCGGCAGATATCATTGCCAGCAGAGCTGGAGCGATGTCGATTTCTGAACTCGCCTTGGTTGCAAAACCTACAATCCTCATTCCTTCACCGCACGTTTCAGAAGATCACCAAACAAAGAATGCATTGTCACTCGTAAAAAGAGGAGCATCTATCCTTGTAAAGGATTGTGATGTTGTGGAGCAACTTAGACAGGAGATAGAATCATTGTTGTTAGATAAAAAAACATGTGACGCGATGGTGACCGCACTTAAAACGGCTTCAAGGCCCAATGCATCTGTCATCATCGTAGATGAGGTAGAGAAACTTCTAAATCTATAAATATGATTCCCTCAGTTGCATATCTGATAGGAGTAGGCGGTGCAGGAATGAGTGCGATTGCAAGATATTTACTGAAAAGCGGATGCGAGGTTTATGGATATGACAAAGTAAAAACCAGCCTCACAGAGAAACTTGAACAGGAAGGAGTGCATGTAAATTACGCACTTTCAATGACCGCCATACCGGAAGCTGTGAGGATCGAATCAGGCAAGTTGTTGTTGATCACCACACCCGCAATATCATCCAGTCATCCTCATTTAATCCATTTAAAAAAGGAAGGGCACAACGCCATCAAGCGGTCAGAATTCTTGGGTCAAATTACTGAAAACAAGCCTACATTAGCGATTGCTGGAACACATGGCAAAACAACAATCACAGCGATACTGGCGCATATACTCGCAGGGACAGAAAATGGATGCAATGCATTCATTGGGGGTATTTCTGCAAATACAAAAAGCAATTTCTACTGGTCCAGCAAGGCAAAATGGACTGTCGTTGAAGCAGACGAATTCGACAGAAGTTTTCATCGCCTAAGCCCCACACATGCCGTAATTACATCTCTAGATCCAGATCATTTGGATATCTATGGAAATGAAGAGCGCTTTGTAGAGGCTTTTGAGATTTTCGCAGATAAAGTGAAGGAAAAATTAATTGTTTGTCATGAAATTGCACGAAAATTTGGCGACAGGACAAATCTAGAGACATATGGAATTGAACAAACAGGCTTACAACTCACCCACTCTGCCTCTCAAATTGACTGGTCTTCTTCAGGTTTAAAATTTGATTTAAATCTGAATCACAAAGAAAGTGTTTTGAAAAATATCGCCGTCAATATGATGGGGTTGCACAATCTAGAAAACGTCATCGCCGCATCAGCTTTAGCATTCAATGCCGGTGCAACATTGGAAACGATAAAAACTCGTTTAGGCTCATTTTCAGGTATTTACAGGCGATTTCAAATACATACGAACACATCAACATCGGTGTACATTGATGACTACGCACACCATCCAACTGAACTCAAAAAAACAATCGAAGCCGTTCGAACACATTTCCCAGGCAGACATTTAACAGTCATTTTTCAACCTCATTTATATTCCCGAACCCAAGATCAGCAAGAGGGGTTCCGTGTAGAATTGAATCAAGCTGACAGGTTAATACTGCTCCCCATTTACGCTGCGAGAGAAAACCAAATAGACGGTTTCAATACACAATCGCTATTTGAAAAGATATCGCACCCCCACGCTGAAACTTCAACGAAAAATTCCATCTTCGATAACTTAAAGGGGCACCCAGTAGATGTTCTTTTAACTGTAGGAGCAGGAGATATAGATTTACTCGTCCCCTCCCTCAAGAAATGGAGTTTAAAGTATGCCTGAATCAAAATGAAAAACAGCACTGCAACAATACTAAGTATTTCTCTTATTCTTGGGAGTATAACGGTTTTGTTGGGTTTTGCGTCAATTGATAACGCTGAGAAACGAATTACTGCAATTGAAATACACATTGAGGGGGCTGAGGGAACTGAATTCTTGACGCCATTAAGAGTTCGTCAACATCTTGACACGTATGGGCCAATCATCGGGTTGTTCGAAAAAAAAATACCTCTTTATGAAATCTATGAGCACATCATGCTCATCCCTTCTGTTCAATCAGCAAACATTTACCCCACCCTAGATGGAGAATTACAGCTTATTCTCACACAAAGACATCCGAAAGCGAGGGTTCATTCAGAATTAGAAAGTGACTATTATATCGATGAGCAAGACAAGTATATGTATCTCGATGAGCAATACACTGCCCGCGTTCCAATTATCCATGCAAATAGCTACGAGGATGCTCTCAAAGGGGTTGCATTCATTGATGCGACAGATGGAGATGCGTTTTGGTCTGCTTTAATAGACCAAATCATCGTTGACAAAAAGGGTGAATTAGAACTGGTCCCCAGAATAGGATCCAGGGTACTGCTTGGTTTGGAACAAGATCCTGATGTTCAACGTAGAAATTTAATCACTTTTTACAGGGCCCAAATAAAGTCTGGGAACTTGAAAAACTACTCACGCATAGATTTAAGCTACAAGGATCAAGTGATCGCGAAACGATATGTCTACTAATTACCGCAAAACGAAGCCCATGGAAAAAGATTTACAATCACCTGACCCTGAAATAATTGTCGGTCTAGATATAGGAACAACGAAAATTGCTTGTTTTGTAGGCCAAAGAACTGCGCATGGGAAAATCGAGATCCTGGGGTATGGGAAAAGTGACTCCGTAGGCGTTTCTCGTGGGGTCGTTTCAAATATTGAACGGACTGTTCAATCTATCAAGCTAGCTGTCCAAGCTGCAGAGGAAGATTCTGGTGTAGAAATAAAAGTCGTCAACGTAGGGATTGCAGGACAGCACATCAAAAGTCTACAGCACAGAGGGATGATCACTAGAGAAAATCTTGATGATGAAATTCGACAAGCAGATATCAATGCACTTGTGGAAGATATGCGAAGATTGGTCATGCCTCCAGGAGCACAAATACTACACGTACTTCCACAAGAATTTACGGTGGACAGTGAGCCAGGAATCAAAGACCCCGTGGGAATGGCTGGCATTCGTTTGGAGGCAAACTTCCACATCATTACTGGAGATATTGCAGCGGCTCGAAATATCTACAAGTGCATAACAAAGGCAGGACTAGAAATTGACCAGCTTGTTCTTGAACCATTGGCCTCATCTTCATCCGTACTGACTGAAGAAGAAAAAGAAGCGGGCATTGCTTTGGTTGACATCGGAGGTGGCACCACAGATATCGCTATTTTCCAAGATGGAATCATTAGACATACAGCTGTGATCCCCTTTGGAGGGAAAGTAATAAGTAGCGACATCAGCCAAGGGTGTAACATTATGAGCAAACAGGCTGAAAAACTTAAATGTAAATTTGGGTCCGCACTTGCACAAGAAATGAAAGACAATGAACTCGTCTGCATCCCAGGGCTTCAAGGACGTAAGCCGAAAGAAATTTCTTTGAGAAACCTCGCAAGTATTATTGAAGCGAGGATGGTCGAAATAATAGAACATGTACACTACGAAATAAAGGCATCGGGAATTGGCGATCAATTGATCGGAGGTATTGTTGTTACGGGTGGTGGAAGTCAATTGAGACACATCACACAGCTGTTTCAGTACCATACAGCACTGGACTGTAGGGTCGGATATCCAAATGAACATCTACACGAGCCACCGAGAGATACGAATATCCCATCATTCTCAACGGGTGTAGGTCTTGTGATCCGAGGTTATGAAGAAAGTGAAAGCGCTGCTGCGATCAAAACAAATATCAAACCAGACGTGAAACGTCGTCAAGGCTTCATGGAAGATTTCGTGAAGAATATAAAAGATTGGTTTGAAAAAGAAGAAGAACAATAGTCCCCACCCATAAATATCTACAATATGCAATTTGCACTACCTAAATCATCTAACAATCCCATCAAAGTAATTGGTGTTGGAGGAGGCGGATCAAACGCCGTGAACACAATGTTTGAACAAGGAATTAAAGGTGTGGACTTTATCGTCTGTAACACAGATGCACAAGCCCTCGATGTAAGTAATGTTCCGTTGAAAGTTCAACTTGGATCTACGCTTACTTCTGGACAAGGTGCGGGCTCGATTCCAGAAGTGGGAAAGAATGCAGCAATCGAAAACCTAGAGGACCTGACGAATTTACTGGGTGCCGACACAAAAATGGTCTTTGTCACAGCTGGAATGGGAGGTGGAACAGGAACAGGAGCAGGTCCAGTAATCGCACAAGCTTGTCGTGATTTAGGAATTCTAACAGTAGGTATTGTTACAATTCCTTTTAAATTTGAAGGAAAAAAGAGATCCAACCAAGCGGACAGCGGACTCAATAACATGAGAGATTCTGTGGATACCTTACTTGTCATCAGAAATGACAAACTGAGAGAGTTATACGGAAACCAGACATTGCGTAAAGCATTTAAGAATGCGGATCAAGTATTGTGTATCGCTGCGAAGGGGATCGCTGAAGTCATTACGCGTACGGGAGAAATCAACGTCGACATGAACGATGTAAATACGGTCATGCGTCAGAGTGGGAATGCGATTATGGGATCGGGAATGGCTTCTGGAGAAGGACGATCAAAGTATGCTGTCATTGCCGCACTAGAAAGCCCTCTGTTGAACGACAATGACATCACAGGTGCGAAGCATGTGTTGCTGAATATCACTGTGGGAAATGAGGAGATCCTGATGGATGAGATTATGGAAATCACAGATTACATTCAGGAAGCTGCAGGCCAAAACGCAGAAGTTATTTGGGGATATGCAATGGATGACCAATTGGAAGAAGATATATGCATCACAGTCATCGCAACAGGATTTGAGGCTCATGAAGTAAAAACGGGTTCGGAACAAATTGAAAGGAAGAGCATCATCTATAAATTAGGCGACGAATCGGACGAGGTTACTGAGCCTGTAAATTGTATTACTCCTGTCGATATTAAAGAAACGGAAGCAGAGTCAAGTATCAATTCTGTACTAGATACGATCCAAGAACCATTTATTGTAGAAGAAAAGCAGGATGCAGAGTTAAATTTAGAAGAACAATATTCAGACTTGTTTGGCACGTCTCCAGATTCAGCAGCGCCTGAAGCAACCCCATCAATTTCAGAAGACACAGTAGAAGATGATGAATTTATTATTCATAATCTAGACGATGCGCCATTGGAAAAAACTGCAAATGAAACATTCAGTTCTCCATCAACTCCAGAAAATGAGGATGTAATCAATAACGTTGAAAGGGAAGAACAAAATAAAAAGGCCTTTGCAGAACGTCAAAAGCAAACAAAAACTGCGCTTAACGATGTAAAGATGAAGCTTAGATTGCCAGGTCGCATCTCAGATTTAGAAAATGAGCCCGCTTTTAAACGCAGAAATGTATCGCTCGATGATGTGTCTCATTCATCAGAATCAAGTACAAGTAGGTTTTCGATTAACGAAGAAGTAGATGAAAATGGCGAACGTAGAATAGAGCTACGAGACGACAATCCATTTCTGCATGACAACGTAGATTGATGGCTAGCATACACTCACAAATTACATCGCGTATAAAAGATGCGATGCGCGCCCGAGATAAAGTTCAATTGGCTACGCTTAGAGATGTAAAAAGCAAATTTATTCTGGAGCAAACAAAGACTGGCGCTACAGAAGAACTTGATGATTCTGTAGCAATTAAAATCATCAGCAAGCTTCAAAGACAACGATTGGATACCGCTGAGATTTATCGAGGACAAGAAAGAGCAGATTTGGCAGACGAAGAATTGGCTCAAGCAAAAGTCCTAGATGAATTCCTTCCAAAAGCGATGTCAGAAGAAGAAATTGAATCCAAGGTGAAGGAAATCATCTCAAATCTTGGAGCGAGCGGTATGGGAGATATGGGACGTGTTATGGGAGCGGCATCAGCTGCTATGGCAGGAAAGGCGGATGGGAAAGTGATCTCAGGATTCGTTCGGAGTCAGCTACTTACATAAAACTAATGAAGTAAAATTCGACATTCGACACCTGCAAGAGTTGAGTTAAGAAAAGCGTTGTCGACGATTCTATAGGCATTGGATTCAATCACTTGCTCTGCCCAAATAGTGTTGCCTAAAGCACGAGACCAGTACACACCTATATACCATCCAGGAGTTTCCCCTTTGGGCTCTTTTTGCAAGCCCAATTCTGTCATCATTGAAACAGACAGCCACCTTACCCTTCCTAAATAAGCTTCGTAAGACCTGCTATTTATACCATCATCGGTGTAGTCCTGTACAAAAACATCTGAGGGCCTTAGTTCCAAACCTATTCCTGCTGCAGCGGATACGTAATATCCCATTCCTAAAGGAACACGCGTCTCGGCAAGAAAAGGAATTCGATATGCAGTAGCGCGTAACAACGGAATGGTGTCAAAACTGTTAAGTCCCAATGTATCGTTCTGGTATTGATACTCAATTTTGTAATTGTTTCTAAGCCAAAGCAAACCTGTACCAAAAGTCCAGTTTTCTTTAAACCGATATTGCATCCGAACACCGAAACCCTGACCAACTTTTGGTGACCAAGTTGTCGTTAAGCCATCCGCAGAAAATGATTGTGGTTCCATCCCTACTAACTTAAAAGGAGTGCTGAGACGAGTTTGGACAGCCAATTCCCAGGATTGACCATAGGCCTGACTAGACAAAGCACCGAGGATAGATAAAGCAATCATAAAGCCGGTGATTAAAAGCAAGCTCCACCGAAGTGTTTTTGATTTAATGAAGGGTCCTCTTATCGAGGCGTGAAGAAGATTGTTTTCTCTCATCGCTTCATTGATGTGAGTACGAGGTATCCCAAACAAATACTTTGCACCGTATTCCAATTCTTCATCTTCAAAATTCTCGAAAGGTATCTTTTCTGCGATTAGGGCTTTCTCGAACATCTCTTTGTGATTTTCCTTCTTGAAGGAAAACACATAATACCTGTTGTCTCCAGGATGAATAAAATAGTTCGTCCAACGCATTACGCTAACAACTTCGTTCGTATAAAACAATCTACGCCTTTCATAGTGCTAAATTAACGCTCAAATTTGTAGTATGAAAACAATTCTAATAACGGGAGCAGGATCGGGTATAGGTGCTGCTACAGCTCAACAACTAGCAAAGCAAAAAAATACGCGACTGTTACTTATAGGTAGGAATATCACCAAACTTAACAACGTACGAGACAAATTAGACAACAAAGAAGCACATCTTGTTGCTGGAGTAGACATCTCAAATGTCAATGAACTCGACTCCTTTCTATCTAGCAGTGAAGCAAACCTAAAAGAACACCCCCTGGTCTGCGTTTTTGCAAACGCAGGAATAGGTGGGTCAAACGTATATCATACGTCTAACAACCCGCCAGACAGATGGAATGAAATCATTGACGTAAACTTGTCTGGGACGTACTACACTTGCATCACAAGTATACCTTGGCTCAACGAAGCCAAACGTCAAGGATATGAAACGCGACATATTGTTGTGACCTCAAGTATACTGTCACGGTTTGGCGTTCCAACACAACCTGCCTATGTGGCTTCGAAAACAGGTCTGTTGGGATTGGTGAGAAGTCTGGCCACACAGTACGCTCGAGATGGGATATTAATTAATGCCATTAATCCTGGCTGGGTAAATACCGAGATGGCCAGAAATCGCATACAAGAAATGTCTGAGGAGGAAGGGGGTACATACGAATCAATGCTGGAAGCGCAAAAGCAGTACGTACCGACGGGTAAATTTAGCGAACCTGAAGAGATCGCAGCGCTTGTGGAGTTCCTTTTTTCAAATGCACAAACATCAATTACAGGTCAAGCCATAGATATTAACGGCGGAGCATGGATGGGATGATCGCAATGTAAAAAAAAAAAAACATAATAAAGCCCCGCCGAAGTGGGGCTTTCTTATTAAAATGTTTAAGACACAAAAAAGCCCCGCTTTCGCGGGGCTTTCTTTATATCGTTTATTCTATTCTTAGCAAATCGTACCGAACGCTCCTAAGAAGATCAGAAGGTCACCAGTAGTAATCGATCCGTCACCGTTCAAGTCCGCAGGACATGGGTTAGCGATATCGAATGTACAAGTACCGTCATCAGCACTAGAAGTTGCATCGTAGTTAGATGCATCTGGGTAAGTACATCCCTCACAACCAGAGAATACACACTGTTCAACATCAGAGATGTTTACAGCAGCATCGTAGTTACAAGCACAAGAGATGTCACAACCAACAACACACTGATCACCTGATCCTACGTTGAAAATAACAGTTGATAAATCTCCTGTTCCAGTCACAAGACCTCCAAATGCTCCAAGAAGAGTCCAAGAAATCTCTGAATCCCATGTACCACCACCAACAGATATCGTGTAACATCCATCAACTAGACAGTAAGAATCAGTTGCAGAGCTACCAACATCGATTGTACCTGAACCGACCTCAACTCCGTCAATAGTCGTAAGGGTGTAAACTGCTCCGTTCCATCCGTCTCCGAATGCATCGAACATCTGTACATCTAAACAGTTGCTGTAGCAGCAAGAACCGTCATCTATCGTTGAAAGCGCATTGTAGCTACAAGAAGTATCATCCATACATCCAGCACAAGTTAAGTACTCACAAGATCCATCCTCATCAGTTGCAAGGTCGTCGTAGTTACAAGCACCTAAATCAGTACATCCACAAATAGCACCTCCTACAGAAATAGTCTGAGAATCTGGAGCACCTCCAGCAACAAGTACAGTACCATCTTCGATAGCAAGATTCCAAGTAACTTCAGAATCCCAGGTTCCACCACCAACAGAGATGTTGTAACATCCAGGCTCTAGACAAAGCATATCAAATCCGTACTCTGGTCCAGCAAAGTTGTCATCATCCACAGAGAACTGTGCATCATCAAGGCTACCAGCGAATAGTAGGTTGCCATCAAGATCAGAGATTGTGTAGCCTGCGTCATTCCAACCGTCACCGAACGCATCAACCATATTCAACTGAACAGGTGTTCCAGTTTCAGTTGCACAAACACATGACCAGAAATCACAAGTATTGGTACTTACGTTAGCCAATGGATCGTAATTACAACCAGCAGGGTTTGTACATCCCTCAACTACAGGAGCACAGTCAAATACAAGATCGAAAGCACCCGCTGTGCCTTCAGAACCTACGAGAAGGTAGTAAAGCGTACCTACAGTTGAAACAAACTCGAAATTAACATCGTCAGCATCAAATAAATCACATGATCCTGTTCCATCACTACTAGCAGCAGAAGCGAAACATGTAAAGTCTCCAGGTTGATATGTAGGCTCCATAGAGTAAGCAGCAACAGATAATGTTGCAACTCCAGTAGCGCCAGTTTCTAAAGTAAAGAAACCATTAACCTCACCAAGACCGTTAGTAAATGTAGCGTTAGCGCCATTCCATCCGTCACCGTAGGCATCAGTCATCGTGAACGTGTAATCGCCTTCTGGAAGACAAGCACTTGTTATACCAGCAATTCCTGAAGCAACATTACCAGCTGCACCATCAAGAGACCAAGAGATCTCTGAATCCCATGAACCACCACCTACACTGATATTTACAGTAACTAAGCCTTCTCCACATGCATCAGCAGGAGGAACATCAACTCCACCACCTCCACAAGCAACATCTGCTGTGTAAATGTTAATCTTAGAATCGATATCAGATCCACAAGTACTGATGTTATGAAGTTGTCCGTCACCCACGAATGAGTACCAAACACCTGCTCCAGGAGCAGTTTCACATCCCACAACTCCGATTGGAGAACCTAGGATCGTAGAACCACCTGTTGAACCAACAGTTACTGTGTTACAATCTAAAGCT
>CAWVRV010000009.1:0-50407 GCA_963932755.1 uncultured Flavobacteriales bacterium
AAAATATTCATCTTCCTCTTCGCATTCCCGGCATAGGAATTCTTCCTTTTCCTCCACCTTTGTTCATCATTCCCATTACTTTCTTCATGTCCTCAAACTGTTTTAAGAGTTTATTCACCTCTTCAACCTGAGTCCCGCTCCCTCTTGCAATTCTCTTTTTTCTGCTTAAGTCCAAACTCTTAGGTGCCACTCTTTCTCCAGGGGTCATCGATCTTATAATTGCTTCTACTTGATCAAAGGCATTGTCTTCGATATCTACATCTTTAAGGGCTTTCCCCATACCGGGCATCATTCCCAGAAGATCCTTTACGTTTCCCATTTTGCGAATTTGCTGAATTTGACCTAAAAAGTCCTCCAAGTCAAATTTATTCTTGCGAATCTTATCCTCGATGCGCTTCGCCTCTTTTTCATCGACGACCTTCTGAGCTCTTTCAACAAGGGTCACCACATCTCCCATGCCTAAAATCCGCTCCGCCATGCGATTTGGGTGGAAGATTTCGAGGGCATCCATTTTCTCTCCCACACCTACGAATTTAATCGGTTTGCCGACAATGCTGAATATTGAAAGTGCCGCACCTCCACGTGCATCTCCGTCTAGCTTGGTGAGGATGACGCCGCTGAAATCGATTTTGTCATTAAAGGCCTTGGCTGTCTGAACGGCATCTTGTCCCGTCATTGCATCAACGACAAACAATGTTTCATCAGGTTGAATCGCATGGCTGATGGCCTCGATCTCGTCCATCATGTCCTTGTCTACAGCAAGTCTACCCGCAGTATCCACGATCACTGCGCCGAACCCTTCTTTCTTCGCATAGGCGATTCCACGTTCAGCAATTCCCAATGCATCCACCACGCCCGGTTCACTGTAAACTTCTACGCCCACAGATTCTCCTACGACAATCAGCTGATCTACCGCTGCTGGCCTGTACACATCACAAGCAACCAACAGGGGTTTTTTGCCCTTGTCTTTAATATATTTTGCTAGTTTTCCTGCATGGGTGGTCTTACCTGCTCCTTGGAGACCCGCAAGTAAAACAATGGTCGGTTTCGACTTCAGCTCGAAAGGCGCTGCAGCCTTCCCCATAAGCTCGGTGAGTTCCTCCTGGGTTATTTTTATGAGTAATTGACCAGGTTTCAGGGCTGTTAAGACCTTCTGTCCCAAAGCCTTCTCCTTGATTTTCTTAATAAAGTCCTTGGCAGTTTTATAGTCTACATCTGCATCAAGTAGTGCTTTTCGCACTTCTTTTAATGTTTCGCCAACGTTAACTTCTGTTATCTGCCCGTGTCCTTTAAGAACCTTAAAGGCCCTTTCAAATCGTTCTTGTAAGTTGTCAAACATTGTTTATTTCCACTTTTTTTTTAATAAAAAAACAAAGTTACATCCAACACTGTATTATAAGGTATCAAAAGGACGAGTATCTGTTATCCTTCGACGAATGATATTTATTTACAGATGATTGTGTTTTTTCTATCGACTTGTCGTAACTTTAGCGAGTAAAATTTTTCTAAAATCATGAACAAGAATATTTGCCTTGCCTTTTTGGCCCTCCTATCAACGACAATGCTAACCAGCATTTCAGCTCAGTATTCACTTACAGTTGAAAGCTCTCCTGCATTACATGTCCCCGGTAACACTGTTTACCGCTTCTATGTGAACGTGACCGATGCGTCAGATAAATTCAGTGCCGTTTTCGGTAATGATAATGACAACTTGATCATTAATACACCTGCCGGTATCTACAACGATCCTTTCAACGCTGGTTGGAGTGCTGCGGGTATAAACCCTCTTTTCTTGCCAAGTTTCCCAAGTCTGGCAGAAGATTCATACGCTACTATTGGACTTGACGGTCCTGCTTCTACTTCAGGTATTGCTGGAGCAGCTGATCCTTCACTTGTTGAGGATGCTACTTTGCCAACTACAATAAGTGAGTACTTTACATCTGGTGGAACTACACTAAATGTAAACACCTTAACGGGTGGTTCTTGGTATGTACTCAATACTGCGGGTAACGCGCTTCCTACAGATCTCCAAGTTTTTGTGATGCAAATCACAACTGCTGGATCAATTTCAGGTACGCTTAACTTCCAAGTGTTCCCACTTGGCGTAGGAGTGGATCAAGTTCAACAAAGTGTTTGCTTTGACGGTGCTGGAACTTTCTATAATTGTCTGCCTCCGGTTACTGGATGTACGGATGTAACTGCTTGTAACTATGATCCTGCAGCTACTGCTGATGATGGTTCTTGTGCTGGTATTCCGACAGGCGATTGTGATTGTGCTGGAAACGTTGCTGACGAATGTGGCACTTGTGGTGGATCAGGTATCCCCGCTGGCGATTGTGATTGTGCTGGAAACGTTGCTGACGAATGTGGCACTTGTGGCGGATCAGGAATTGCTGAAGGCGCTTGTGATTGTGATGGAAACGTACTTGACGCTTGTGGAGTATGTGGTGGAGACGATTCATCTTGTTCTGGTTGTACAGATCTAGCAGCCTCAAACTACAATGTAGATTCTACTATAGATGATGGTTCTTGTTTATTTGCGACTTCATTTTCTGTAGATATGAATTGTTCAGATTTGGCATTCGGGAATGTATACGTTACAGGTTCTTGGTGTGGTTGGTGTTCTTGTGAGTCATATAACTCAATGACAGATGGTGATGCTGATGGCGTATACGCTGTAACAGTTGATCTTCCTGCAGGAGCTGATTTCGAATATAAGTACATGGTTGATTGTTGGGCTCAACAAGAAGATCTTATAGATGACGCTATTGCTGGTGGAGCTTGTGTTGCTAATACTGACTATTTTAGTTACGCGAATCGTTCAACTTCTGTAGGGTCTTCAAATGACGACACTTATGGTTCTTGCTTGACTTGTGAAGAGCAAGCACTAGAAGCGCTAGTAGCTGTTACTTTTAATATCGATATGAATGCCTCAGATTATCCTAACGGTGATTACACCAATGTTGTCATCAACGGTTCATGGAATGGCTGGAATGGCTGGGGAGTTGAACTAGCCGATGCTGATGGGGACGGAATTTGGAGTGCAACGGCAGATTTTGATCCAAACCTATCAATTGAATTTGTAGTTGCCGTTACTGGCCCTGCAGATGGTTGGTCTGGATGGGGACAAATTATTAATGCACCTGAAGATTGTGAGGTTCCTGGAACAGGAAACTACGGACTTTCATGGGGTGAAGATGATTTGACCTACAGTGTATGTGCAGGATCTTGTTCTGAGACATGTCCAACAGACGTTGAAGGTTGTATGGATGCAACAGCATGTAACTTTGACGCTGCTGCTACAATCCAAAGTGGATCTTTTGGCGCTGGAAGTCTAAACTTCGAGTGGACAGGACAAAGTTCGTATTTTAGTGAAATCACTTATGTAGTTAACGGAGTTACTTACTCTGGAAACGCAGCTGGTGATGTTAGTCTTGATGCTGGAACATATACTGTTACTGGTGTTGATTCTTGGGGGGATGGATGGAACGGAGGAGAACTTACAATTACGGACGCATTTAGTTCTGTATCAGTTGTTCTTATCGTTGCCGGTTCAGAAGATTCAGTTTCTATTGAAGTAACTGGAGGATTTACTGCAACAGGCTGTGAATATGAGTCGTGTGCAGGTTGTTTAGATGCTACAGCATGTAACTACGATGATACAGCGACTTTAGATGATGGTTCTTGTGATGTTCCTGCGGAAGGCTTTGATTGTGAAGGAAACTGTGTTTCTGGAACTTTAGTTTCTTATACTGCTGGATCTTACGCTAATGAAAACAGCTTTACAATTTCTGATTGTGATGGTGTTGTTCTTGCTGAAATGACTTCGGGCTCTATAGGCTTCAACTCTTGTGTTGAATTAGGTGAAAACTACTCTATTTCTTTAGTTGACTCTTGGGGAGATGGCTGGAACGGTGGTTCTTTATCTATTGGTGGTGTAGCTTACACTGTTGATGATGATGCAGAAAATAACGATGATTATTCTGAGGTTATTGGTTCTTGTGGTGTTGCTGGTTGTATGGATGCTTCGGCATGTAACTACAACATGGACGCTACATTTGACGATGGTTCTTGTGATGTTCCTGCAAATGGACTTGACTGTGATGGTAACTGTTTAGAAGGTTCAAATGTTACGTTGACACTTTATGACTCTTATGGAGACGGTGGAGGATCAGTAACTATTAACGGTGATACTTATACATTAGGTGGTGGGGCTTCAGATGATTTTACTCTATGTCTTGATTTGTCTGTGTGTACAGAAGTTTTATATGCAGCTACTGATAGTTGGGGGTATGAAAACAGCTGGGCTTTATATATTCCAGATGGATTATTGGCTTCAGGAGAAGCTGAGTCTGGAACAGTTGGAACTTGTATAGATGGATGTACAGATGCTACGGCATGTAACTACGATGATACTGCTAACAATGAAGATGATTCTTGTACATATGCTGAACAGTACTATGACTGTATGGGTGACTGTATTAATGATTCTGATGGTGATGGAGTATGTGATGAATTAGAGATTGCTGGATGTGTTGTTCCAGGAGCTTGTAACTACGCAATTGGCGTTACTGATCTAGCACCTTGTGTCTACCCAGACCCAGGTTACCTATGTGATGGTACTTGTGATGGAGATGCTGACGGTGATGGTGTATGTGATGACAATGAGATTCTTGGTTGTCAAGATGCTACAGCTTGTAACTACAACGCTGATGCAACTGAATCAGATACATGTGATTACACTACTTGCTTAGGATGTACAGACGCTTCAGCATGTAACTATGACGCTACGTCAACTCAAGAAGATGGTTCTTGTGATTACTGTTCTTGTGATAATGCAGGAGGAGGACAAGACGGCTTCGGATTAGAACTTGACGCAGTGTCAATAGATGGTAGTTTAACTACATACCGTTTGTATGTAACAACTCCAGACGCTGGTGACTTTGTTTCTTCGATATCAGGAAACGTTAATAACCCATCTTTCTTAAGAACGACAACGTCGTTCGCACAGAGTGCTGTGGGTGGCTTAACAGCTGACTTAGTTAATCCCCTGTTCTTTAGTTCATTCCCAGACCTTGCTACTGATAGCTGGTTGACGATTGGAATTGATCAAGCGCCTGCTGCAGGTGAGGGTTCTATCTCTACAGCTGTTGCTGCTGGTGATACATGGGGTGCTGACTTTGAAGCTGGTGGAAACCTTGAGATCAATAGCTTCTTCGGAGGTAGCTGGTTTGCATTGAACAACGTTACTAACGGATTTGCTGGAGCAGACAATAGAGTCCTTGTGGCTCAGTTGACTACGGATGGCAATGTTACTGGATCTCTTTATACTCAGATTTTCCCTGGCGGTGATTCTTCTCAAGAGCTTCTCTTGAACTTAACATTCGGTGCAACTGGATGTGGTTGTACAGATGCTACAGCTTGTAACTATGACGCTACTGCATCATATGATGATAACGATTCATGTGGATATGCTGAGGCAGGATATGATTGTGATGGAAACTGTCTCGTAGATACTGATGGTGACGGAGTATGTGATGAGTTCGAAGTACCTGGATGTATGGATACAACTGCTTGTAACTACGATGAATTCGCTGACAATGATGACAGTTCTTGTTACTATCTCGAGCTAACGGACCTCCCAGGTGGAGCACCAGCTTGTGGTTTATTCTTCAGTGGATATGCTGAGGGATCTTCAAACAACAAGTTCCTCGAGATTTACAATCCAACTGATTCTGACATAAGCTTAGATGGATATGCTTACCCAAGTGTGTCTAACGCGCCATCTAATCCTGGAGTACACGAGTATTGGAATGCATTTGATCCTGGAGCTGTTGTGGCTGCTGGTGATGTATATGTGGTCTCTCACGGAAGTGCTGATCCTGCAATCCTTGCTGAAGCAGATGAATTCCATACTTACCTATCTAATGGTGATGACGGATATGCTCTAGTTCAAGGAGATGAATCTAGCTACGTCATTGTCGATATGATTGGAACATGGGATGCAGATCCTGGTTCTGGATGGGAAGTTGCTGGAGTTTCTAATGGAACGAAGGATCACTCTCTGATTCGTAAGTCTGATGTTATTTCAGGAAACGGTGGTGATTGGGCTGCTTCTGCTGGAACTGACACGGATGATTCAGAGTGGATCGTTCTAGATCAAAACGATTGGACCGGACTTGGTTCTCACGACTTCACAGGATCTTGTGGAGGTGGTGCTCAAGCATATGTTTACGATTGTGATGGAGAATGTTTCAACGATGCTGATGGTGATGGCGTTTGTGATGAGTTAGAGGTTGCCGGATGTACCGATTCAGGTGCTTGTAACTACGATTCTGCTGCTACAGATGACGATTCGTCTTGTGAGTACTTAACATGTGCAGGTTGTACAGATGAAGCAGCTTGTAACTATGATGATACGGCAACGAATGAAGATGGCTCTTGTTTATACCCAGATACGTTCTACAACTGTGATGGTTCTTGTAGCAATGATCTAAACCTTAATGGAATATGTGATGAGTTAGAGGTTGAAGGTTGTATGTACATCTTCTCTTGTAACTATGACTTTGAAGCTAATATAGACGATGGTTCATGTGAGGTTGACAGTTGTGCTTGTCCTGGTGACTTCAACGATGACAATGAGGTTGACGTAAGTGACCTACTTGACTTCTTCCAGTTATGGGGTAACGTTTGCGAATAACATTCATATACGAATAAAAGAAACGGGCTGCCTTTGGGCGGCCCGTTTTTTTATGCTTTAGAATTTCTTTGGATTAACTTTGTCACATGACAGAACGTTCTGATATCGAAAGGATGCGACAGCAGCTTGATGCGACCCATACATGGCCGTGCGAGTTCATGTTTAAATTTATTGTCCCTAAGGGAAATGAAAATGAAGCTGCGTTGCGGGCGATTTTCGGGCTGAAGGCAAAGCTTCAGATGAAGGCATCGAGTACGGGGAAGTATAAATCGTTCACAATATTAGATCGTGTGAAAAGTGCAGATGAAGTTTTTTCGAGGTATCAAGCCGCATCACAGATCCCAGGGATTATCTCCTTGTAATTTCACATGCGCTCAGGCATAGACACGCCCAATAGAGACATGCCTGTCTTCACAGCGCTACTGCATAAGTAACAAAGTGCCAGTCGGACGTTGCGTATCGCTTCATCTTCCTCCTTGATGATCGGGTGGTCCTGATACCAGCGACTGTATGATTTGGTAATGTCATAGCAAAGATTAGCAACGAGAGAAGGGTCATATGATTTTGCCGCTTCTTCGATGACTGAAGGCAGAGATAAAGCCGCCATTAATAGTGCGCGTTCAACGTCATCAAGATGTACCGGCGAGAGAGGGGTAAGGGACGCGATATCGTCAATATCTGCATTGCGAAGCACTGACCTTGCACGTACGTAATTGAATTGAATATATGGCCCTGTATTTCCGATAAAGTCAATACTGGCTTTGGGGTCAAACATCATCGACTTTTTAGGGTCGACGCGTAAGAGGAAGTACTTAAGAGCTCCGTACCCTACGTCTTTGTAAAGGGCGTCTCGGTCTTCTTCTGGAATGTTCTCAAGCTTTCCAGCGTCGCGGGCGAGCTGTTCGGCTGTCGTTTTCATCTCTGTCATGATGTCGTCAGCGTCGACGACAGTGCCTTCACGAGACTTCATCTTGCCCTCAGGGAGTTCGACCATCCCATATGAAAGGTGATGACACCTGGATGCTTGTTCTAAACCAAGCTTGGAGAGGATTTCAAAAAGTACTTTGAAGTGATATTCTTGCTCATTTCCTACGGTATATACTTGGCGATCAAGAGATGGGTAGTCCTCGAAACGTAGTATGGCTGTGCCAATATCCTGTGTCATATATACAGAGGTCCCATCTTTGCGAAGGAGGAGTTTTTCATCTAACCCGACGTCAGAGAGATCAACCCAGATCGAGTTGTCGTCCCTTTGCGTAAATGCGCCAGAAGCGAGTCCTGACTCAACTTGAGACTTCCCGGTGAGATAGGTGTCGGATTCGTAATATAGTTTGTCGAAATCGACCCCCATTTCTCCGTAGGTATAATCAAAGCCATCATATACCCATCCGTTCATCGTAGACCAAAGGGCACGTACTTCGGGGTCTTCAGACTCCCATTTGTGAAGTAAATCACGCGCAGCTAGAAGGATAGGGGCTTGTGCTTCGGCGGTGTCTTTATCTGTCCCCGATAACATAAGTTCTTTGACTTCAGCTTTATACTGTTTGTCAAATGAAACGTAGTAACGGCCTACAAGTTTGTCTCCTTTCTCACCTGTAGAAGTGGGTGTTTCTCCTTTGCCGAAAAGTTTCCATGCGATCATAGATTTACAGATGTGAATGCCACGGTCGTTAATGATTTGGACTTTCACCACATCGTGACCGGCAGCTTTGAGGATTTCAGCGACGCTATATCCGAGGAAAATATTTCGTAAATGTCCCAGATGTAAGGGCTTGTTGGTGTTGGGAGAGCTGTACTCTACCATAATTTGTGACTTGCATCCAGGAGTGTTGCGCCCGAAGGTATCCTTTTGTAAAATGGCTCGATTTAAAGCTTGAGCCCAGTATTCATCTGAGATAGTTAAATTCAGAAATCCCTTGACAACCTGAAATTCAACGACAATCTCTTCCTGTTGCACCAAATAAGCGCCTATTTCTTTGCCTGTTTCTTCAGGAGACTTTCCTGCCAGTCTCGAAAAAGGAAATACGACAACAGTCCTGTCCCCTTGGAATTCAGACCGCGTACTTTGTATTGAGATTTGAGTATCACTGGGACGTGATCCGTAAAGTGATTCGCAGGCTGAAGAGACAGCCTGGGTAAGTCGTTTTTCGAGTTGCAGCATGCTATGCTTTGTGTTTAGGGAGGTGTACTTCTGCCATCATACATCGTGCAGATCCACCCCCGCACGCTTCGATAATGTCGAGTGGAATTGAAATGATTTTCCCAAATTTAGAGATTTTTTCTATCTGAATTTGATCCAATGCTTGATGCGCAGACTTACTCATGACAATTCTAGGTGTATCATCTAATGTAGAAGATACCTCAAGCATATTGCCTGCGAAATGTGCGATTTGATCTTCAGAAAGCGTAATTATTTTAAGGTCATTCTCCATGAGAGAATTTTCCAGGATCTCTCTGTCCTCAGAATGGTCACAACTGTCAATACAGACGGAAGCCCAGCCAGAACCGATACACATCATCACATTTGTGTGATAAATTTGTTCGCGACGGTTTTCTACGGGTTGTAATGATTCAAAACAGATTCCTTCCATCTCAAAAGTGTCACAGAATTGTTCAAAAGCGTTTCGGTCAGTTCTGGGACTTAGTGCAGCATAGGCTTTGGAATGTGTACGGTCCAGAACGATACTTCCAGTACCTTCAAGGAATACGGAATGATTTTCAAATTCAGTAAAGTCTACGACTTCTGAAATTTTAAAGCCATGAACGTGTTCAAGGTCAAATAAGATGTCCTCACGTCTTTCAACACGTCTGTTTTCTGCCAACATGGGGTAAAGTCCTACGCGCCCGTCTGCGTGAAAGCTGACCCAGTTGTTTGGGAAAAGCGAGTCAGGTGTGTCCGTTTCGGGATCATCCTCAAAAACGATAACATTCACACCTTCTGAACGAAGGATGTCGACCATGTTGTCGAATTCTTCAAGTGCTTTATCTGCAAGGTCTTCAGGAGAAACATTGTCGAGAATTTTTTGGTAATAATTGTTTCCGGCGGTTTCTTCATTCATCCTAAATGCAGTCGGTCTGACCATCAGGATATTCGGGGTGCTCTGTGCGTTCATTTCTCTCGTAAAAGGGGCAAAGTGCTACAACGGAGGAGGCCTTCGAGTTTGCCTGTTTCTTTAAAGGGGGTTTCAATGACAGTATATCCCCAATCTCGAAGTTGGGCATTGACCGCAGTGAACCCTGTTTCACTGATGATTGTTGTGGGAGAGATGCTGAATATGTTGCAGTGCATGTTGTACATGTCATCTGCACTCACCTCCAGAAGTTTCCCTTGGTATTTTTCCCGAATCCAACTAATATCTTCAGGGTTCTTCATTCCCTCTGGATGAAAAATTGCATGATCATTGCTTAAAGGGCAGATGCAGCAGTCTAGGTGTAAAGCATTGGTATACGGGTTTGTATCTGATTTAGATAATTCAAACGCTCGAATTTTTGCTTGAGGGAATTGCGCTTGAAGCCAATCAATGGCCGCTTTATTGGTTCTTGATGTTTTATAGATATTAAAATCTTCGTCTTCGCTATACCCCATCCATATTTCGTCACTCATGGGCATGATGTCTCCACCTTCTAGTCTCACGCCTGTCGGAGGTGTCAGGGTGTTTTCTGGTGTAATGTGTGAGCAAAGGCTGCTGATTCCATTCCATTCAGGTGCTCTTTCAGGAATCATAGAAGACCGAATGAATTTTTCACAAAGTGTCACTCCTACATCCCGGGTGAAAATTTGATTAAGGTTCGAAATGGGTTTGGGCCTAAGAACTTGAACACCATGGGCTTCTAAGATTTTAACAAAGGCATCCAATTCTCTTTGAACATCAGATTCAGTAGGGTAGGTGCCGGCAAGTATATGCTCTCGTGATTTCGGGTCTACAGCTTCTTCCGCCGATGGGGTAGGCCCCCAAGATGTTGCAGATCCCACAACGACTTTTTTAAGCGTGTCCCATTCATTTGTTACAAAGCAATTATCAGTACTCATTACTTGTTTTCGTATTCACGTGATTGACGCAACAATGACAACATGGTCGTGGACTCCATCATATCTGTCCCAAAAGCGGCTTTGTTAAAGCCGACAGGCAAGAAACTGAAATGTAAGCTGTCGTATGTGCTTATGGCAAAAATATTCGAGTATGCGTGTGCATGCCAGTTTCTGATTTGTAGAGAATCACCATTTTCGTCAAATTCATTGTAGGAATTATATGTGATGTTGTCACGGCCATATTTATCGCCCATCACAAAGCGCATCCCCTCAGGGTTTCCTTCAAAGTGTGGGAGAAAATCCATATAGAAATCAGTGTCACTTCCTATAATCGCAACCATTTGGTCTTCCTCATGTATAAAGCCACTCACAAATTTAATGTCGGATTTCCCCATCCGATTTAAGAGTCCTTTCTCCTTCCAATGCGAGACTCCTGTAAACTGCAAGTTCAGCATAGCGGTGTCACTGTATTTGTGCAAAGGGAAGTGACTGAGATGAGTGTCCCAATCCACAGAATCGCCAGTATTCATCGTGTGGAAATAGGTGCGCATATCTTTTGCGATTAAATCCAGGGTATCTCTGTCGGTTCCGCAAACGAGATATTCTTCGTTAATGGTTACTTCCAAAGGGTCATTCGCCCAATCGAATCCAGGGACGCCAGGATGAATGGGAGTTGCAGTAAGATTTGGACTGTTACATCCGGTCGCGATTAATATTAAACAAATGAAAATCGAAACAAATCGTATATTGACTTGGGAGATCATATAATTCACTTTCATTTCGTAAAGATACAGAGTTAATCTAGCTTTTTCAGAAACTTTACGAGGTCTGAAATGATGTTTTTATTTGAAAACTTATTCCTAATATGCGCTTGTCCAGATTGGGCAATTTTACGAGCTGTGGCTGGCGATGCAAGTAACAAGAGGATATGCTTTGCAAATTCTTTAGGGCAGTTCGCGACGAATGCATGTTCGCCATGAACCAGTCCCAATCCACCTACTCCGATTTCTGTACTTACCGTGGGTCGTCCCGCCGACATTCCTTCGACAGCTTTCACTCTCATTCCTGAACCGGTTAAAAGAGGAATCGTCATAATGCCATTGCGTGTAAGAAATTCCGAAGCATTTTCAACTTCTCCGATGACTTGAATGCCTAAGGAAGAGTCTGATTGAAAGCTTTCGGGCATGTTTCTGCCAGCCAGAAATAGAGTTGCGCTCGAATTCTGCTCCCTCACTTTTGGCCAAACCTCTTCAATCAACCACTGTACTCCTTGAATGTTGGGCAACCAGTCCATCGAACCCAAATGAAAGACGTGGTCAACAGATGTTGACGTAGGTGATGCCGGTTGCCTTTCGAAATCCATTCCGAAAGGGGACACGTGTATCGGTATTGTGGCTCCTAATTCTCTAAAAGTTGCGGAGTCATCTTCGCTAATAGGCACAACAGCATCGAAGTTGTTCAGGTGATTAATTTCATATTCCTTAAGCTGTTTCGTTAGTTTTGAGAGGTACCATTTTTTCGGCCCTGTTCTCGCTTCTTCTGTGAGTCCCCGCCAAATCTGATGTTCCACATTGTGCGCTCTTAAAACAACACGTGCTTCGCTGAGGCCACGAACAGATGCTTCGTATGATGCCATGAAAAGCGACTCTAGAATGACAACGTCGAAGGCTTCATCACGCAGTATATTCTCGAGTTTGCGTGTGAAGTCAGGAGAATTAAACCGTCCGATATGATAGCTTTCACCAGCAATTAAATGACGGATCGCATCTGCGGGATTTAAAGCTGTTTCTACATCTACAGCATGATATTTTGTAGAAGCGATGTAGTCAGAATCCAGATGTTCATGGATATGCGGATGTTTCTCGGTACAGATCGCGAGCACCCTCACAGAATGACCATCGGTCAAAAACCCTCGCGTCAACGCATCCATAGCTAAACAACCTCCATCACGAGCTGGGCGAGGGGGTTTAGGACATAGTTGAAGGATGCGCATCTTTTCGGCTTTGTTTTTTTGAAGATGTGAAAAGGGAGGGGGGGATCCGCAAGTGTTTTCGGCCTCCTTTGATGGAGAAATATGTAAGCAGCATGGCAAATGGGACAAGTATGATTGTGCTAAGCCACATCCCTATTTCTGGGCTAAGTGTTCCGGATTTCACCATTTGCTCCCCTACCATCGAGATTATATAATACGAAAGAAACACGCCTATCGCAAGTACGACGGGCATTCCCAACCCTCCCTTTCGGGTGAGTGACCCTATAGAAGCACCGACAAAAAACAAGACCAAACAACTTATGGCCAATATAAATTTCCTGTGCCATTCGATGGCGTGTCTGTCTCTTCTCAGAGTTCTTCCATTGACTTTTTCCAATGCATTTTCAATCCCTTTCATTTGACTTCTCGAGAGTTCTTTCGCTTTAGAAAAGGTGTTGTTTCTCTCAACTCGGGTGAGCGTAGATAAGAAATGAGGTGTTGAATTTGCGGGTTCTAAAAGGAGCAATGAATCGGAAAAATACCGTACCCCTCGTTTTCCGTATTTCACAATTTCATTCCGTTCTAAATCTGCCATTTTATCGAGTGAATCTGTGGCTATTTTCAGTTGATGCAGAGACATCATCTCATAAGATCGTTTGAATAAATCTTCATCAGCAAGGTCAAAATCCAAAGATTGCAAATCGATTCTCAAAATTTGAGATTCAAAGGAGGCAACAATGTGTGGATGTAGTTTCTCTTTTCTTCTTACGTTACTTTCGGGTTGTTCTTCATAACTCGTTCCGTTGTACAATTCAATCACAAGTTCTTCACGGTTAGAATCGTGATTCATTGTTCCGCTCTCTGCTCTGATTATTCTAGAGGATCCTTCTTCTTTATTTCGGTGGTCGTGTATTAATAAATCTGCCATCGTCCCTTTCGAGTCCTTGCTTTCAACTCGAATAGAGAAGCCTTCAATTCCCGTGTAAAAGACGCCTGGGCGAATATTTAATGCGGGTCTTTGGCGCGTCACAGAATAAAGTAACGCTCTGAATTTCACGTTTGCGCTGGGCCAAGCACTGCTAGAGAACCAAAGAGCACCACCAGAAATGATCAGCATGAGAATGATTAAAGGTCGGATGATATTCAGGAGAGACATTCCAGCAGACTGCATCGCCGTTAACTCATTTCTTTCAGCCAAATTTCCGAGTGCCATGATGCTCGCAACCAGTATTGCTAGGGGTAGAGCCAGGTTGACAATCCTGGCAGAAGCAAAAAAGATCAATTTTAAAATCACCCAAGGTTCAATTCCCTTCCCCATGAATTCATCTGCATAAACCCACAAAAACTGCATGTCCAGAACAAATAGTGCAACAGGGAATGTCACGGCCAATGGACCGAGAAATGCTTTTAATAGTAGGATTGATGTTTTACGCAATGAAATAAGTACTTCGAGCAAAGATAGCATTGTAACTTGCTATCAATTAAAATTAGAATACAATGCGTCAAATATACTTTTCAAATACAATTTTTGCTTTTTTGGCAACGGTAATATCAATCACATTCTTTACGGCTTGTAATTCGACTCCTGAAGGAGAAGATTTTCAACAGCTTGATCTGACCACATTTTCTGATGGAGCTGGTGAAGCTGATTCGGATGGTTTTGTATGGCAAGCTGAGCAGTTTGCAGACCTGAAGATTGTTCGTTATCAGGTTCCAGGTTGGGAGAAGCTCTCTGAGAGTCAGCAATCCCTTGTGTACTGTTTGAATATGGCCGGTCTCAGTGGTCGTGACATGATGTATGATCAAAACAATCGCTATAACCTTCGCATTCGCCGTATGCTTGAATCTATTCACGACAACTACAGTGGTGACAGAGGCACAATAGGCTGGAATCGCTTTGAGACGTATTTAAAGCGCATCTGGTTTTCTAATGGAATACACCACCACTACTCGAACAAGAAGCACATCCCCGAGTTTTCAGCGGAATACTTTGACCATCTTCTGTCATCCACAGCAACAACCTGTGATGACGAAATCCGCACAGTGATGCTCGATCCTTCTGTTCAACCAAAAAAGGTTGAATTGGATCGCGAAACAGGTCTCGTAGAAGGATCTTCTGTGAATTTTTACGGTCCAAATGTGACCACGGAAGAAGCAGAAGCTTATTTTGAGTCCATTAAAGTACAAGGTGACCGAAGTCCCGTAGAATATGGACTTAATTCTCGCCTTGTGAAAAACAAAGCAGGTGAAATCGTTGAGGAAACGTACAAGCTTGGCGGACTTTACAATGACGCGATCGTTGAAGTGGTCAAGTGGTTAAACGAAGCACTTAACTACACAGAGAATGACAAGCAGGCAGCTGCAATGCGTCATCTGATTGCCTACTACGAAACAGGCGATCTGGAAAAATGGTCTCTGTATAACATTAACTGGGTAAAGGATGTAGATGGGGATGTAGATTACATCAACGGATTCATCGAAGTTTACAATGATCCACTCGGATATACTGGGTCTTACGAAACAGTCGTTGAGATCAAGGATTTCGATGCTTCTGCAAGAATGGCTACGCTGATGGACAATGCTCAGTGGTTCGAAGACCACATGCCGTTCGCTCCAAATCATAAAAAAGACGAAGTCGTAGGGATTACTTACAACGTAGTCAACGTTGCTGGTGAAGCGGGTGACGCTTCCCCTTCAACTCCGATCGGAGTAAACTTGCCAAACTCGAATTGGATCCGTCAAGTGCACGGTTCGAAGTCTGTGAGTTTGGGAAATATCGTGGGCGCGTATGCTCAAGCTTCTGGCGGAGGAATGCTCGGAGAATTTGCGCATGACGAAGCGGAACAACTCAGAGTAACTGCACATGGCGATTTGGCAGGAAAACTTCACACAGCGATGCATGAAGTGATCGGACATGCTTCAGGTAAGCTAGAAGAGGGAGTAGCAACCCCTAAAGAAACGATTATGGAGTATAGCTCTACGCTTGAAGAAGGTCGTGCTGACTTGGTCGCTCTTTATTTCTTGTTGGATGAAAAGCTTTTAGAACTTGACCTCATGAAAACGCTCGACGTTGGTAGAGCTGAATACGACAGCTATATACGCAACGGTATGTTGACTCAAATTCGCCGTCTCGAATTGGGTGACGTGATTGAAGAGTCGCATATGCGTAACCGTGCTTGGGTAAGTAACTGGTGTTACGAGAAAGGTCTCGAGGATGGGGTGATTAAGAAGTACAAAAAAGACAACAAAACGTATGTGGATGTCTTGGACTATGTTGCGCTTAGAGGACTGTTCGGTGACTTGCTGAAAGAAGTTCAACGAATCAAATCTCAAGGAGATTATGACGCTGCAAAAGCGTTGGTTGAAGATTACGGTGTGCAAGTAGATAGAGAACTCCACCAGGAAGTATTGGACCGGTCTGAAGCGCTAGGTATAGCTCCTTATGGTGGGTTTATTAACCCTTGGATGGAAGCAACACGTGATTCAGAGGGAAAGATCTCTCAAGTTGAATTGACCTACCCAGACAACTTTACGGCTCAAATGAAAAGTTACAGTTCAAGATTCAACTTTCTGCCAGACGTGAATGCATTAAACTAGTCCCGTAAATTATCTGACCTTATCTGTCCAGGAAACCTACATCTCAATAAAATGAAACATATTGCTCTCTTTCTGCTTGTTGCTTTTTCAGCAATGAACATCACATCTGATATTTCAGCCCAAACCATTTGCGAAAACGGTTTTGCGGGAGAGTACGCCTGTGACGGTTACGATCTGTATACTTACTTTCCGCTTTCATCAGTGGGTGGGGGTGACAACGGAAATGATTGTTGGGGTTGGGTTGATTCAGAATCTGGACGTGAATTCGTTCTTTTTGGACGTTCTGATGGAATGTCAGTCGTTGAAATCACGGATCCACTTGCGCCATCTTATATCGCAAACCTCCCGACTGCAACAGCTCCATCTCTTTGGAGAGACATTAAGGTGATTGGTGATTATGCGTTTATTGGAAGTGAAGCGGGAATGCATGGAATGCAAATTCTGGACTTGACTCAAGTGCTGGATCTTGGTGGATTTCCTTTTAATATCACTGCGACATCGAATTATTTAGGGTTTGGGAATGCGCATAACCTCGCTGCAAATCCAGAAACAAATTACGTGTACGGTGTAGGTACAAATACATTCAGTGGCGGACTTCATATTGTTGACGTGAGCAATCCTGAGGCTCCCTTTCTAGCTGGCTCATATGACGGCGCATATTCGCACGATGTTCAGCCAGTGATTTATAACGGATTAGATGCAGATTATCAGGGGCAAGAAATCGTTTTCTGTTTTAATGGCCAAAGTGGTCTTGCCATTGTCAATGCTGAGGACAAGAGCGATGTTTATCTCATCAAAGCGATAACATATGAAAATGGTTTTTACACGCACCAGGGTTGGCTCAGTGAGGACCATCACATGCTTTACTTCAACGACGAACTCGATGAAACGTATAACGGAAACAACACGCGCACATACATGATGAATGTGGATGATCTCGACAATCCAGTCATTGTGGGTTTCTACGAATCTGAGAACACGGCCATTGATCACAATCTATATACGCACAACGGACGTCTTTATGCGTCGAATTACAGAAGTGGTCTCCGCGTTTCTACAATTCTAGAGGATGGTTCTATCGAGCCACAGGGATACTTCGATACTTACCCTGCGGACGATTTCGCAGAGTTTGATGGCACTTGGTCGAATTACCCTTATTTCCCAAGCGGATCCATTGCAGTAAGTAATTTTGATGGACTCTTTATTCTGAGGGCGTCATCCATTCCTGAAAGTATAGAGTCAACAGATTTGGAACTTCCAGCTTTCGGATTTACACCCAATCCCGCTTCTTCATCACTTGTTCTTTCGGGTTCCTTTGTGAACTGTGACGTCGTCATTCACGATGTGAGTGGTCGTGAAGCTTTGAGGGTAAATTCTATTCCAGCAGTGAATGGACTTCACCTAGATATAGATGCATTGACGGATGGTGTTTATATCGTCAACCTCATTGATTCAAAGTCAGGAGTCATCAATGCAACCGAAAAGCTAGTTGTAGCTCCACACTAGGCTCTATTTTATTGCGTCTTTCTCTTCCTCCTTAGGAGTGAACTCTTTTTCTAGGATTTCATTGAGGTCTTGTTCTGCAATGCCACGATGTAGCTCTCCGTCCATTGCGATACTTATGAGTCCGGTCTCTTCACTGACAACAATGACAAGCGCATCTGTTTTTTCGGCAAGCCCCAGCGCAGCGCGATGTCGCATGCCCATTTCTGGTGGAAGGTCTGTTCTTTGAGTCACAGGAAGAACACACCGGACAGCTCGAATGCGTCCAATTGCGATATACATTCCTCCATCATGCATTGAGTTGTCCTTATGGAAGGTGGCCTCAATTAACGGCGCAAAAATATCTGCGTTGAGTTTTGTAGATCCCTGAAGGTGAAGCGTAAGGTCGGACAGGCGTTGAAGGATGATAAGCGCTCCTTCTTTTCGAACAGAGAGTTTTTTGATGGCTTTCGTGATCTCATCTATACGGAGAGGAGAACGTTCTGTGTGTCGCAGATTGAGAAGCTTTTCAAGCCAGAGTTTGGGCTTGTCAATATTTGCTCTGTCACCGATTGAAAATAAGAATTGTCGAATTTCCTGTTGGAAGACGATGATGATCGCAATAATTCCAACCCCGATGAATTGACCAAGCAACTCGGCAAGTATAGGCATTCCAGCCCCTGAGACCACTTTCCAGATGAGGTATATCGCAAGAAGCCCCATGAAAACGGGGATTGCTGAAGTTCCCTTTGTGAGTCTGTAAAGCCAAAGCACGATGATACCTACAAGAAGGACATCTAGCATACGTGCTCCAAACTGTATGAGTGGAAATACAGCTTCCCAAGATTCGAGTAGAAAATTCACTTTTGATTCATTTTGCTTTTGCAAAGATGGCGATGAAGTTCTACAACTTGACGCGCTTCCTTCACATCGTGACATCGAAGGAGGGAGGCTCCTCTTTCTAAGGCCCATGTATGTGTTACTGTTGTGCCGTTTAAAGCATCCGAGGGTGCAACATTTAGAACGTTACAAATCATAGATTTACGGCTGGTCCCCACAAGGATAGGCATCTCAAACTCAGTGAATGCCTCAAGGTTTGCAAGCAGTGCGTAATTGTCCGCGGTCCGTTTCCCGAATCCAAACCCTGGGTCCAGTATGATGTCTTTTATTCCCAGTCCGGAAAGTTCTTCCGTTTTCTTTAAAAAGAAATCAGATACTTCACGAACGACGTCTTCGTATTCAGGGTTGTTTTGCATGTTGTCTGGTCGTCCACGCATATGCATGAGTATGTAGGGAACATCCGCCTCAGCGACAACATTTAACAGCTCTGGGTCCAATGATCCAGCAGAAATATCGTTAATCATTGAAGCTCCCGCATGGATTGCTTTGTAGGCGACTTCGGATCGGTATGTGTCTATGCTTATGAGCGCTGTTGGGTCTCTTTCAAGAATTCCTTCCAAGACGGGCTCAATTCGTGACCATTCTTCATTTGCGCCCACAGAAGATGCTCCAGGCCGAGATGATTGACCTCCGAGATCTATTATTTCTGCACCTTCATTTTTCAACTCCAGTCCCTTTGCGATGGCTTTTTCAACGGAAAAGCTATTTCCTCCATCAAAAAACGAGTCTGGGGTCACGTTTAAGATGCCCAAAACACCAACATTTGCTTTATTGTGAAAACTTTTCAATCGTTCACGTAATTTCAGTATGTTGGATCTTTGTCTCATTGTAACTTCGTGCAAGTTATTAACCTATGGACAAACTCGCACCCACTTCCGCACAATACGACAATGCACTTCATAAGTGTGAGTCTCTTTTCAAGAAGAAAACCTCAGATTATGGGACTGCTTGGAGGATTCTTCGCACATCTTCCCTGACTGACCAGATTTTCATCAAGGCAAATCGCATTCGAACTTTACAAGAAGTTAAAGTCGCGAAAGTAGATGAAGGTATCGTTCCCGAATTTATCGGAATCGTCAATTACAGTCTGATGGCGCTCGTTCAATTGGAAATACCCGAGGGGTATCCGTTGGAGCTTTCTACAGAGGAGGCAAATGAGCGTTTTCATAAAGCCGCTCATGAAACGCGCGAATTGATGCTCAATAAAAACCATGATTATGGCGAAGCTTGGCGTGACATGCGTGTGAGTTCACTCACAGATTTAATTCTCATGAAAATCCTTAGGGTAAAGCAGATCGAAGACAACCACGGCAAGACGCTTGTCTCTGAGGGCATAGACGCAAATTATATGGATATCGCAAACTATGCTCTTTTCGCACTTATCTTACTGGATGAGGAATCAAACGAAAACCGATAACAATGGATTCAAGCAGATTTTTTCACGGCATTACGCTCATCAGTCGCATGTTTGTCGGCGCCCTTTTCGTTGTTTCAGGTTTAATTAAATCGAATGATGCACTGGGCTTTATGTACAAGCTCGAAGAATATTTCGAGCCTGGTGCACTGAATCTAGACTTTTTTATTCCGTATGCGCTAGAAATAGCTGTCTTTGTTTGTATCGCGGAAGTTCTCCTGGGAATTGCCTTGCTTGTCGGCGCTCTTCCCAAGCTCACTTCATTACTCACGTTGGGCATGATGGTTTTTTTTACTTGGCTTACGTGGTACACTGCGACGTGCGACCCTTTCGGGACGAAGATGATTTCCGACGCTTTGGGTGCAAATATTGAGATTGCCAATCAATGCGTACTTGAATGTGGTTGCTTTGGCAATGCGATTCCTCTGACGGCATACCAAAGCTTTCTGAAAGATCTGTTCCTCCTTCTTTTTGTTATTCCCATTACAATTGCTGCGTTCAGAAATAAAATAGAACTCAACGACAGTCGTACTTCAATCATCATTTACACAGGAGCGATTTTAATGACCTTCCTGTTCTGCTACTTCATGTTAGATTGGAATTTCCCCATTCTTTACCTCGTCTTTCTTCTGCTTGCAGCCAGTGCGGTACGACGTAGAATAAACCATCCCAAGGTAGAGTGGATGATGGCCATCGCAGTGATTATTGTCGCCGGACTCATACAATACAAAACACTGACGCATCTCCCGCTTAAAGATTACCGAGCGTATGCTGTCGGAGAAAACATTTCGACAAACAGGATGTCTGCGGATGAGTTGGGACTTGATGCTCCTGAATATGCGACGGAATACACTTTTAAAATTCTTAAAACGGGTTTGGACACTGTGATACTCAGTTCAGATTGGCTGGTGATGCAAAAGGCACCTTCCTTTAAGACGACGTATGAAGTTGTCAGTTACAAAGGGCCAGAGGTCAAAGTGTCAGATGGCTATGAGCCTCGTATTATGGATTTAATTATGGAAAATGCTGACGGAGATGATCTCACGGATGCGGTACTTTCAAAGAAAGGGTATACGTTCTTTCACATTTCCAAAGATCTCGAAGCGGCTGTAGATGCTGGGGCTCCTGCTCAGGCAGCTTTCAACGCTCTCGCAAGTGAGGCCCTCAACGCAGGGTTTGATTTCTATGGTCTTACAAATGCAGGGACGGAATACAACACTTCCTTCTCAGCGGACCATTCAACGCCCTACGGATTTCTGTCTTGTGATCAAATTGAGCTCAAGATTATCATACGTTCAAACCCGGGTCTTGTTCTGATGAAAGACGGTGTTATCCTTGAGAAATGGTCGTGGCGTGATATCCCCGCGTTCTCTGATCTAGATTTACAATAAGTGCGATTTCTGGCAAAGAGACTGGCTCAAGGACTCGGGGTGTTGATCGGCACACTTACCCTAGTGTTCTTTATCTTTTCTTTTGTTCCAGACCCTGCGCGTGAGCTTGCAGGTCAAACCGAACGAGAGTCAGTCGTTCAGGCCTTCAGAGTCAAGCACGGACTTGACAAGCCCACGCATATTCGTTATTTACACTTTATGTCGAATGTTGCCCGGGGCGACCTTGGCGTCAGTTACATTACCGACAGGCCAGTTGTGAAGGCCATAAAAGATGCGCTTCCTGCAACCTTGATTCTCGCTTTTGCGGCGATGTTTTTTGCGACCATTTTCGGGATTTCAATCGGGCTCACACTTGCAGTTTTCCCAAACGCTCGATTCGGAGATCTCATTCTTTCCATTTGTGCTTTGGGAATGAGTGCCCCGAGTTTTGTGGTGGCAATTGTCGTTGCCTGGATCTTTGGATACCTGCTTCATTCATATACCGGTCTTCCGATGACAGGAGGGATGATTACGGTCGATCCCTTCGAGGGACCGCGTTTGGCTTGGGCGCATTTGATTCTTCCCGCCTTGACGTTGGGAATACGACCACTTGCGGTCATTGTTCAGCTTTCGAGGAATTCGGCCCTTGAGGTTTTGGCCCAACCCTACATACGTACAGCACGCGCAAAGGGACTTTCTTCATCACGCATCCTGTTCAAACATGTCTTGCGCAACGCGCTCAATCCTGTTCTTACAGCGACGAGTGGTTGGTTCGCATCGATGCTCGCTGGCGCAGTATTTGTAGAGTTTGTATTTGGATGGAAAGGCATGGGGCTTTTGATGTTTAATGCCTTAGAGAGAGGTGATTTGCCCGTGGTGATGGGATGTACGCTCGTGATCGCGACCATTTTCGTTCTCGTCAATGTCGTGGTCGATTTGCTCTATGGTTATCTCGACCCGAGGGTTCTACAAAACTGAGTGTTCACCTATACTTGCGTTAAAGGCGTCAAGTAATTTATTTGCAGTCTTGTTGAAATAACGTTTCGTTCTGTAACTGGAAACCCACTTGATGCCCTGTACTGCATTTGTTAAAAACACTTCATCTGCCTTCAGAAGTTCTTGGGGAGTGAGATTGCATTCAAAGACTTTAATGCCCATGCTGATTGCGAGATTTATGATTGTCGCTCTCATCACTCCGCCTACAGGCCCAGAAGAGAGCTTGGGGGTATAGAGGTCGCCACCACTCACGAGAAATACATTTGAAGACGTCGCCTCGATAATGTTGTCGTCAGAATTTAAAACAAGTACGTCTCCGATGTTTTTCTCCTGAGCATAGATCGCTGCTTGGATGTAAATCTGAGCGTGAATGTTCTTGAACATGGAGAATTTACTGGGGTGTTTCTTCAGATCTTCAAAAATACTGATTGCAATCCCTTTTTCATTGAGCTTAAAACCTACGTGTTCATTCCTTTCGATGTGGGCCACCCAATCTGCTTCGTTTGACGCGGGCGTATATTTTCCACCCCCTTGGTTGCTTCTGAAAATCGTAAGCCTGATTCGGGCGCATTTGCTTAAACCGGAACTGTTTGCCAGTGACAAAAGATGTTCTCGCAAGGCTGAAGACGCAAGATTTTCTTTTGGTGTGATTTTATATGCGGACAAACTCGCTGAGATTCTTTCATAATGAAGATCAAAGAGCGGAATCGCATTGTTGACCACAAGCATGGACTCAAAAAAACCATCTGCATATAAAAACGCCCGGGAGTCAAATCCGTTGGGTATGCTACTCGGATCCGTTTGTTGTCCGTTGTAAAGATATTGATGCTTGTTCTGCATTTGAGTTATACGAGCGAGTGTATGTAATCAATTAACGCTCCATTTGTAGGAATAAGTACCCCTTGAACACCTAAAACAGATGCGCAATCCAAATCTCGCTGTTTGTCACCGATCATCCACGATTCTGCGGGGTTGATATTGTAACGAGCGATGGCCCGTTCCACCATCATCGATCCGGGCTTGCGACTAAGTGAAAGGCCAGTGATTTCGTGATGTGGGCTGTAGTAAATGTCGGTGAGGGGGGTGCCGTTTTCGTTGCAAAGATTGCGCAGATGATTGTGGATTTCATGGACGGCATCGTGAGAATAAATCCCTTTTGCAATCCCTCCTTGATTCGTGATGAGAATGAAGATATAGCCTTTTTCTGAGAGAATCCGAAGCGCTTCGAGCGCTGTAGGAAGCATTGAGAATTCCTCGATGCTCCTTGTGTAGTCCCCCGGATCGTGGTTAATTACCCCGTCTCTGTCTAGGAAAATGGCCTTGCAGAGGTCGGGTTTTGGAGGTGAAGAGAAACGCATGTGACAAATCTAACCTTTAACCCACATTGCTTGTGTATTTTTGGGGTGTGAAAAAAGGAAAGGAAATAAAAGATTTTGCGCAAACCACATTTAACATGTGGAAAGAAAAAGCGGAAGCATCGTTAAAGGGCGTTTCTGTGGATTCGATAGCAGGTGAAAGATTTGACGGTATGCCTTTGCCTTTAGTAGTTGATGATGCTATGAAGCAATCACCAATTGCCATTCCTTCAAGTCCCAGTTCTATAAGAGATGATTTGGGAAATGCATGGGAAATTCAACAATGCTTTGCAGACAGGAAACATCTTATGCAAGGACTTAGTCACGGTGTGGAGGCTGTCAGGACGGATGCTGATCTTGCAGATGGGGATGCCATGCGTGAAATTCTTGCAGGGGTAAGTCCTGAGATGGTTGCCCTACATGTAGACGGTTATGAGACTGTGGGTGCTTTGAGGGCGGTGTCTTCTTGGGCAGGCAGTGTGGATGTAAGAGGGTCCTCGACGTGGGATGTCGGCAGAGGGATTCCCTCAGACCCTGCATTCTTTTTGCGTCATGTAGAAGCATGGGGAGTTGCCTTTAAAAAGTTTTCGACCTGGGGCGTGGACGCGTCGGTATGGCAAGACAGAGGGATGCTTCCAATAGACGCTTTGGCGCTTTCCTTATCTGCAGCGAAATGGGGGATAGAAACGATGGTGAAGAAGGGGTATCCTATAGAAGAAGCCGCGCGAAGATGTTCGGTAAGAATCGCTTCTACCACGGATGTGATTTCGACGGTTGCGTCCATTCGCGGATTGCGTGTGGCGTGGGCAACAATGATCACAGAGATGGGTGGTGTGGCAGAGTCTGCGCCCATCTGGATAGAATCCCGTACAACGTCGATTTTCGCTGTAAAGGACGTGCAGGAGGACAATTTATTGAGACATACGATGATGGCATATGGGGCTGTTGTAGGTGGCGCTGACGGAATTGAAGTTCGCGGACACGATATATTGTCGCCTTTAAAAGATGAGAAGTCGATCACGCAATCAAAAAGATGGGCGAGAAACATCCAACATATTTTACGTGAGGAGGCGCTTTTAGGCAGGACTGATGATCCGATGGGGGGAAGTCATCATTTGGATTTGGCCACGAAATGGGTTGCGTCTGAAGCTTTGAAACGCATGGATACCTTGAAGACTTTGGAAGAGTGGGAGGGGGCGACGTTAAAAGGTCGTGCCTTATGGCTTCAAGCACCCGTTTTCGTGCCTGTGGGTTCTTCCCGAGGCAGTGAGCCACTCTCTTCAAATGCACATGACCCATTCTATCTGCTCAATCACCAACCTGTTGAACGTGCTGCAGAGAAAATTCAAAAGTGGACTCTGGAAAACATGGATACAGAGAGGTTGTATCGCGCCACGCATGATGTCGGAAAGGTCGAGACTGTTGAAACAGCTGAGGGCATCGACGTTCCCGAATCATTTGGAATCCATACGCCCAAACGTGCCCACGAAAAATATTGTGCGGGGATCGCTCCCTTTTTGGGAGGCCCATATCCGACCATGTATGCCAATCGACCGTGGACAATTCGTCAATACGCGGGGTTCTCTACTGCAGAGGCGTCAAACGCTTTTTATCGCAGGAATCTTTCTGCAGGCCAAAAAGGACTTTCAGTGGCATTCGATCTTGCCACTCACAGGGGATATGACAGTGACCATCCGCGTGTGACTGGAGATGTGGGCAATGCGGGTGTGGCGATTGACACGGTGGAGGACATGAAGCGTTTGTTCGAGGGGATCCCCTTAGATAAGATGTCCGTGAGTATGACGATGAATGGAGCGGTACTTCCTATTCTCGCATTTTATATTGTCGCTGCAGAAGAGCAAGGCGTTGCTCCTGAAAAATTATTGGGAACGATTCAGAATGACATCCTCAAGGAGTTTATGGTTCGCAATACGTTTATTTATCCTCCGTCGCACTCCATGAGAATTGTGTCGGATATTTTTAAATATACAGCTTCAAAGATGCCCAAGTATAACTCGATAAGCATTTCGGGATATCACATGCAGGAAGCAGGAGCCACCCCTGAACTTGAATTGGCGTACACCTTGGCCGATGGGATTGAGTATGTTAAAACGGGGATTGAAGCAGGTCTTGCTGTGGACAATTTTGCGCCTCGTTTGAGCTTTTTCTGGGCAAACGGGATGCATCACACGATGGAAATAGCAAAGATGAGGGCTGCAAGGATGATTTGGGCTTCAGAAATGTCAGCCTTCCAACCTTCCAACCCGAAAAGCTTAATGCTACGTACCCATACGCAAACTTCGGGATGGACACTAACTGCGCAAGACCCTTGGAACAACGTTGCCAGGACAGCAATAGAAGCGCTGTCCGCAACGTTTGGCGGCACGCAATCGCTCCATACAAATTCGCTGGATGAAGCCATTGCTCTCCCGACGGATTCATCAGCTAGAATCGCGAGAAACACGCAGTTGATCTTGCAAGTCGAAGCTGGATATACGACTTCTGTTGACCCTTGGGCTGGGAGCTATTTAATGGAGTTCTTGACAGAGTCCATTGCCTCTCGGGCTTCAGTTCTTATGAAAGAAATTGCCGAACTGGGAGGGATGTCAAAAGCGATTGAAGTCGGTCTGCCAAAACTCAGAATTGAAGAGGCTGCGGCCCGAAAGCAAGCCAGAATAGATCGAGGGTCTGACAGAATAGTCGGCGTAAATATTTTTCAGATTCATTCTGAAGCAAATGAATTGGAAGTATTGAATGTAGATACTTCAGCAGTTCGTGATCAGCAATCCGCGATGCTTACACAGATTAAATCTGAACGTGATTCGCACGCGGTGTCGAATGTGCTCGCAGCGCTTACTTCGGGTGCGGAGAATTCAGAGAATTTGCTCGGTTTGGCGATTGAAGCTGCGCGTTTACGTGCGACCCTTGGTGAGATTAGTATGGCATTGGAAAAAGTATTTGGCAGATATAAACCTACAGACAGGAGGGTTAGTGGCGTATTTTCGAAGGAGATGAACGACAGAGATGAATTTAAATCGGCATTAAATCTTTCTAATTCGTTTGCCGAATCCGTAGGTCGTCGTGCACGGATTCTGGTTGCGAAGATGGGCCAGGACGGTCATGACAGAGGTGCAAAAGTTATTGCGTCCTCTTTTGCCGATTTGGGGTTCGATGTCGATTTGGGGCCGCTTTTCTCAACGCCTCAAGAAGTTGCACGTCAAGCTGTGGAGAACGATGTTCATGTCATTGGAATTTCTACACTTGCTGCGGGTCATTTAACATTAATCCCCATTCTTGTAGAATCACTGGTTGAATTAAATCGCGCTGATATTTTAATCGTTGTCGGGGGGGTAATCCCTCCTGCCGATTATGAAAAGCTATATAAAATGGGGGTTGTAGGTGTGTTCGGTCCAGGAACTCCCATTACAGAGTCAGCTTCAGAGATCCTTTCTATTTTAACATCTTCTTATGGTTAATACTGTTATGCAACCTTATATATAATTTTCCGTCTTTAAATAAGACAGGTAATGACCTGTCCAAACCAAATCGTAAATTCAAGATTATAATAACATCCCATTTCGATGAAATTTTCACTGTCTTTTCTTTCGTTAGCGCTTCTCACGACATTGTGGGTATCTGCGCAAAAACCTCCTGCAAACGGCACTCCTGGTGATGTTGTCCCTGGTGAATTAATTGTGATGTTCCACAAACACGCAGATGCAGCCATTTTTGCAAAACAGCACGCATCAATTGATGGACTCAAATCTGGTCTTAAGCCAGTCGCAGAGATTTCACCGCTTTCTCACATCTACCTGTTCAGTTACAGTCAAGATATTTCTGATTCTGATCTCATCCTACGCGATTTGGCGCTTGATCCTTCTGTTCGAGCAGTGCAGTTTAACCACTATGTTGAAAACAGAGCTACAACACCTAATGACCCTAGTTTTAATCAGCAATGGCATCACGTGGAAAGTGGTGATCATGATATAGACAGTGATGAGGCGTGGGATATATCTACAGGTGGATATACTGCCAATGGAGACAGAATTGTTGTTTGTGTTATGGAGAGTGGTGATTATTCTCACCCAGACTTAATCGACAACCACTGGACTAATACTAATGAAATTGCAGATAACGGTGTTGATGATGATGGAAACGGATATGTTGACGATGTGGATGGATGGAACACGACATCTAACAGTGATGCCATTTCTGGAGCTTCTCACGGAACCGCTGTCAGCGGTATGATTGGCGCTACAGGAAACAACTCAAATGGTGGAGCAGGAGTGAACTGGAGCGTAGGTATTATGCATGTTGAATTTGGAGGATTAACGGATGCGGGTGTTGTGGAAGCATATAGCTATCCGCATGCGATGCGTAACTTATACAACACGTCTAATGGTGCTTTAGGTGCTTTCGTTGTTGCGACAAATGCATCTTGGGGAATTGATCAAGGGAATCCCGCTAACTACCCAGTGTGGTGTGCTTACTACGACGATTTAGGTTCAGTTGGAATACTCAATTGTGGTGCAACAGCAAATGCTCAGTTGGACATTGATGCTGTTGGTGATATGCCTACTGCTTGTAGTTCAGATTATATGGTTGCTGTCACTGCGACAAACAATATGGATCAACGTACTTTCTCTGCTTACGGAGCGACGACGATTGACCTTGGTGCACCAGGAGAAAACGTGTATCTTCCTTCACTTGGAGGAGGTTATGCAAATACGTCTGGAACTTCTTTTGCGAGTCCTTGTGTTGCAGGAGCTATCGCTCTTGTTTACAGTGCTCCTTGTGCCGACCTTGCATCAAACGCATTAACGTCACCTCAAGCTACTGCAGACTTAGTTCGTTCATTTATATTCGATGGTGTTGATCAAATTGCTCAGCTAGGTCCTGAGACTGTTACAGGTGGTCGTCTAAACGTCCATAACTCGATTGTTATGGCTATGGAAAACTGCAACCCTGATTTGGGATGTACAGACGCAACAGCTTGTAACTATAGCCCAGAGGCTATTACAGACAACGGAAACTGTCAATACAATGACCTATGTGGCGTTTGTGGAGGAGACGATTCATCTTGCACAGGATGTACAGATGATGCGGCATGCAATTACAGCGCAGGAAATACAATTGATGACGGAAGCTGTGTGTTCGGAAACGGTGTGAATATCACTGTGGGTGGTGGCACATGGGACGGAGAGATATCTTGGTCAGTTTTTCTTGACGGAAATTCTGTTGCAAGCGGTGGTGCTGGTTCTCAAGATCTTTGTATTGGGGATGGATGTTACACCCTTTCTATGGCAGACAGCTACGGAGATGGTTGGAATGGTGCCATCTATACTTTGACGGATGTTGCTACAGGCGAAGTGATTATTACAGGTTCTCTTGATACTGCTGCAAATGGTGATGGTACGAGTGCTGGAGATGATTACTTTACAATAAACGCTGAGTGTGGTTTGGGATGTACAGATGCGACTGCATGTAACTATGACATGAATGCGACTCAGGACGATGGCTCTTGTAACTTTGATTGCGCCGGTTGTACAGATGCAACAGCGTGTAACTATGACGCTACAGCAACACAGGATGACGGTACATGTCAGGAAAATGACCTATGTGGCGTTTGTGGAGGAGACAATACAACATGTGGAGGCTGTACTGATGCTTCAGCGTGTAACTATGATGCTGCAGCGACAATTGACAATGGTTCTTGTCTTCAAAATGATGTGTGTGGTGTGTGTGGAGGAGACGGAACGACTTGTTCAGGTTGTACAGACCCAGCAGCTTGTAATTACGATGCTGCCGCTACTCAAGATGATGGATCTTGTATTCTGGGTGGAACAGGCGTAATCATAAATATTTTGACCGACAACTACCCAGCTGAGACAACATGGTCTTTGACTGATGACGTAACTGGCGCGGCTGTTGCATCAGGGGGACCATACACTACTGTTGCTACTGCAGTCCAAGAGGTCGTATGTCTAGGTGATGGTTGTTACACGTTTACAATCTTTGATGCCTTCGGCGATGGTGTTTGCTGTATTTATGGCAGCGGATCTTATGAAATAACTGTTGATGGTGCTTCACTTATTGCTGGAGGCGAATTTTTGAGTTCAGAATCCACTCAGTTTTGTGTAGGCGAAGGAATCGGATGTACTGACGCTTCAGCGTGTAACTACGATGCTGATGCCATTACAGATAACGGTTCATGTAACTTTGATTGCGCAGGATGTATGGATTCTACTGCTTGTAACTATGACGCCTCAGCGACGCAGGATGACGGAAGTTGTGTTGCGCCAGATCCAATTTATGGATGCGCTTGTGAAGTCGACGTTTCAGTTGTCGCCTCTCTTGCGGGACAGGTCACTTCAGATCCCTCTGAAGTGACTGGAGCAGGTGCTTTGACAACTGTAACGATAGACCTCAACTGGGCCAACCCTCTTGATAACGGAAGTTGGCCAGCGGATATGCTCGTTCAAATTGGTGCTCCTGATGGATCTTGTATCGAGTTTGGAGGGTTTAATTATGCCAGTGGAGCGTGTGCCAGTCAAGGCGATTACTTAGTGGTCTACCCTGAGACATGGCAGGTTGACGTATCAGGAGTATACACTGCGGTGGTAGATTTGTCTGCAGCTGCTGTATCAGGAGATGGCGTTTGGTCTGTAACCATTTTCAACGGATATCTTACATCTACTGGCGCAGATTATGATGCGACGTTTACGCTAGAGGGTATCTGCCCAGGTGAGTTTGTTGAAGTCTTGGGATGTACAGACGCTGCGTCATGTAACTATGACCCAGCTGCAAATACAGATGACGGAACATGTGAATATACTTCTTGCTCAGGATGTACCGATGCTGCTGCTTGTAACTTCGACGCGACTTCAACGATAGACGACGGGTCTTGTGAAAGTGCAAGTTGTGCTGGATGTACAGATGCTACAGCATGTAACTACGATGCGACTTCAACGATTGACGATGGATTATGTGAGTTCGCTTCTTGTGATTGTCCAGAGGACGTTAACGGTGATGGCGTGATCTCAGTTGCAGATATTCTAGCATTACTTGGTCAATTCGGATGTACATCTGGATGTACAGTTGACCTCAATGATGACGATGCAACAAACGTACAGGATATCTTAATCTTACTTGCTGCCTTTGGGACAACTTGCTAAACGATACCTGTTTCGTTGAAACCATATAGCAAGTCTGCGGCACCCACATAGTTGTCTGTTTCTATCTAAGACACGAACTTACTGAATGGCGTTCTCGCTCCTCGCAAAAAGTCCCCTATGTCCATGGCGCCTTTTCCAGGAGGTTGTATTCTTTTCACTTCCAGAGATCCGTCCTTCGTTCCGACGGTAAAGCGGTTTTCTGAGATGTGGATTTCGCCTGGCGCGAGGCCTGTCTTTTCTGACGGGGTCGCAGAGAGGATTTTAATCGGGTCGTTTTCTGATTCGGGCAGATAGGTCAACGCTCCCGGAGTGGGGGAGAGTCCCCGAATCAAGTTGTGAACTTCTTTTGAAGATCGGTTCCAATCTATTTTGCGGTCCGCTTTAAAAAGCTTGGGCGCTTCGAGGAGTTTAGACGCCTCTGTAAAATATTCAGATTGAGGTTTGACTTTGGCGACGCCCTCAGCGAGGTTGTCCACTGTTTCTGCCAGCAAGTGCTTGCCTGCCTCTAAGATTCTGTCGTGGAGTGAGCCCGCGTTTTCGTCTGCGCCGATGTTGAGTCGCACTTGTCCCAAAACGTCTCCTGTATCGATGTCGTGTGAGAGTAGGAATGTCGTCGCGCCGGATTCTGTGGCGCCCGCCATGATCGCCCTTTGTATCGGAGCGGCACCCCTAAATTGTGGCAAGAGCGATCCGTGCAAGTTGACTGTTCCCATCTGAGGCATGGCCCAAACCACTTCGGGCAACATCCGAAACGCCACGACCACACCCAAATCGGCATTCCATCCCTTGAGAATCTCGAGAAACCCCGCCTCACGAAGTTTGACGGGCTGTTCAATCGGCAAGCCCTTCTCTACTGCGAGCTTCTTAACCTCAGACTGCGAAATCTTCCTTCCCCTGCCGCTTTCCCTGTCGGGCGCTGTCACCACGCCCACCACTTCGTGCCTGCCTAGGAGAAGGGTCTCCAAGCACGTCGCCGCAAATTCGGGTGTTCCCATAAAAACTATTCTCAGGCGTTTTCCGTTCATGCCACAAAATTAACCCCTCCACCTCCATTATTCATCCCCTGTTTTACGGTTTAATTTATGAATCGAATGATGCGTTAAATTCAGCCCAGCCCTTTAAGCGCAATGGAAGTTCAGTGCGTTGTGTGATTGACTAGATTTATGAAAAACGAGTCTCAACTAAGCGACTCCAAACCCCTGCGCCATTTGCCGTTGCGGAGCATGAGTAAGCTTCCGAATCCGATGAGGGAGAAGTAGACCCATTCGACGCGCCAAATGATTTCGATTGGATAGTATTGCGCTTCGCCAGACATAGAGTCGTTAATGGGCGATGTGAGGTAAAATACTGCGGCGAGATAGGTTCCGGCGCCCATCATTTCGACCAGGAAGGCGCGCTTGGTTCCGCCTGATCCCTCGAGCGTAGCGAGAAGCAGAGAGGAAAATGCGAATCCGATGACAGCGATGAAAAGGGTTGTAAATGTGCGAGACATACTTGCAATAGCCTCCGGGTCGTCAAAGAAGATTTGGGAGATGGCATCAGGGTAGAGAATGAACCCGTGCGACATAATGATGACGCCTACGAGATTTAATATGGCCAGGCGTTTGAGGGCAGGGGTGAGGTCAGCGGTCCGGGATGCGCCTATGAGTTGGGAGACGACGGTGCGGGTGGTTTGGGATATGCCAGAAGCGACCACATAGGACAGCATAAATGCGTTGCGCGCGATGTGAGAGATTTTAAGCTCTGTAGACCCCACTCTCTCTACGAAGAAGAAGAAAGAGGTCCAAGTGCCTACAGTGAGAAGAAGCTGCCCCATGAGCGGTCCGGAGATGGCCCACCACGCTTTAATGACTTCGCCGTCAGGACGTTTGGGAAGCTTGAAGAAGCGCGGCTCTATTTTAAGCATGAGCATGACAGCGACGGTGAACCCGCAAATTTCTGCAGCAAGCGAAGCGCGGGCCGCGCCGAGATATCCCATGGCTGCACACCCCAAATTGCCCTCGATCCACGCATAGTCGAGGATGAGGTTTGTAATGGCAATCGTTAAGCTGACCGCAAGGAGGAGGTTTGTGCGGGCGAGTCCCGTCCAGTATGCCGTAATCGCACAGGTGACGCCGAAGGGAAGAAATCCCAACGTTCTGATATTAAGGAAGGGTTCGAAAACGTTTCTGACCACTTCGCTGGAGATTAGTCCGCCCAAAAATCCTCTGTTGAGAAGGAGGACAGTGGTGCAGATTAACGTAGCGAGAACAACATGGATAACCCATCCCATTCTTCCCGTGCGGATTTGTAATGCGTCGTTCCCCTCACCATTGCGACGTGCGACGAGGATTTGTATGCCGGTCGCGCTGCCGAACAGTACCATCCCGAAAGTGAGGTACGTTAAGCCGGCATTTCCCGCACCGTTGATTGCAGATTCGCTCACTCTGGAGAGGAAGAAGTTGTCTGTGAGCAGAACGAGGAATTGTACGAAGGTTCCTATAGAGATAGGAAGCGCAATTTTCAGGAGGCCCCAGGTGTTTACGTTGAGGCTCTTTGCATGCGATGCGCTCATTTTTCGATCGGCATTTGAAGTCCAGAGCTGTCGAGGATTAAGTCCGCCCGTTTGACGGATCGGAAAGCCCATTGTAGTCTTAGGTACTGCTTCTCATCATGAGAGAGCCCCGCATCTACACCTGCCTCTCGCACGCGGGCGCAAACCCGATTCATCACAATCGCAGAAGCGACAGAGATATTAAAGCTTTCTGAGAACCCGAACATCGGAATCTCCACATAATCATCTACTTCTGGAATAAGTCTAGATGATATCCCTTTGAATTCTGTCCCCATAACAATGGCAATGGGTTTGTCTATCGGAAGTGTTTCGGGTGTATATCCGCCTTCGTGTGGGGAGGTGGCGACGATACGGTATCCGCTCTCTCTCAACTTCGCAACACACGCGCCGTGTGGGTCTTCAGCGCCCAGGTGCCTGTGTAGTGTGAGCCATCGAGAGGCGCCTTTGGAGACGCTTCTGTTCTTAGACCAAACATTGTACGACTCGATCATGTGAATGTCCTGTATCCCCAATCCATCCGCGCTGCGCATGACGGCACTGGTGTTCCGGCTTTGGTAAACATCCTCAAGCACCATCGCCACATGCCTTGTCCTGTTTTCTAAGATCTCTTCATACCTCGCCTTCCGCTTCTCAGTCATTAGGGGCTCTAGAACGCTGAGGCAGCTTTGTATTTTTTGAGATTGAGTGGGCATGGGATTCACAAACAAATATGAAGGTTTAAAAGTAAAAAAAAAGCCCCTCCAAAAAGGAGAGGCTTTAATCTTTTATTCAAATAAGATTAAACCGCGAGGCCTGATCCTGCTTTGAATTTTACTACGTTCTTTGCTTTGATCTGAATCTCAGCACCAGTTTGTGGGTTACGACCCTTACGCGCTGGACGGTGAGAAACTGAGAAAGAACCGAATCCTACTAGAGAAACACGGTCACCCTTAGCGAGTGCGCCTTTTGTTGCACTAAGAAATCCTTCTAGAGCACGACCTGAGTCTGCTTTTGAGATGCCGGCACTTGAAGCCATTGCATCAACCAATTCTGCTTTGTTCATGAGAATGATGTTTTTTAAGGTTTAACTAATATAATTACTAATCGTTGCAATGTATGACGACAAACTCAACGGTGTCAAGGGGTATAAGCCATTTATATGCACTTTGTGAACAAAGTCAACTGTTTTGTGAATAAAGTCGAGTGAAATCGGTTGTTTTCACCCTTTTTCACACCTTTTTCCGCGGTCTTATGGCCCAAATAGCCAGTGCAGAGGCAGAAATGACCATCGCAAAAGGGCCATTTATGTCCAAAATAATCCATTGACCTGCGGAAACCAGCGTTGCAACGATGCCAAGCGACACATTTAAGATGTTTAAAAAGTCCGAATCAAAATCGGGGATCCGTTCTGTTTTCATCGAAACAAAGACAATTAAATGAGCGAGTGCCGCTCCAGCCCATCCGACAGCGTCTGGGGTGTGATACAATTGATAGATTGAAAGCAGGAAGCAAGCAATTGTAAGTGTTGTTAAAATTTTTCTTCTTGTAGCCATAATACGAATGTACATTCGCGGCCATGAATTTCACTTACCGCCCCGAGATACGTTTTGTAGATATTGATTCTTATGGGATCGTTCACAATGCAAATTTCCTGATTTATTTTGAGCAAAGTAGAATCGCACTTTTCAATAAGATTTCGGAGAAATGGAATTGGTCTGAGCACGGAGTGTTGGTCGCTCGGCAGGAAATTGATTACAAGCACCCTGTGAAATTGGGAGATGACCTTGAGATTACAACTTGGGTCGAAAAGATGGGGGAGAAGAGCATCACGTGTGCATACAAAGCTCACATCACGAAAGGCGGCAAAAAAATCCTATGTACAGAATCGCGAACAGTGATTGTTTGTTTCAATCACAAAACCGGTGCCACTTGCGCAATTCCTGATTATTGGAGAGAAGCAATTGAGAAGTTGATCTGAGCGACAACTGATTGACTCTATTTGGATGGCGATATGATTTAGGATACGATCCTGTCTTTCATTCCCATCACCTCTCAGCTCTTTAGCACACATAAATATATTAACTGTGTAGCGTTCAAAAAAAGTTATTCATTTAGAGCGAAGCAGGTATATATTTGTGTACTTATATTGTCTACTTAACATCAAAATAAAATATATGAAGCATTTGCTATTTGTTGCTGGTTTAATCTGTTCATTGGGAGTCCAAGCACAGTTAACAGGCATTTCAGTGGAGACCTACATGGTCCACGATGGTGTTGCAATTCCTGAACTAGATGGATTTACAACATACCATGTTTACGCGAACACCACGAATTCGGAAGACTTTGTTTCAGCAGTATTCGGAGACTCTGACAACGCGATGGCATTCTCTTCAGCGGGAACAGTTTATCAGTCTGCACCCAGTTATAACTATGGTAGTGAGCCGAATCCAGCGCTATTTACAGTGATCCCTACGCTTGAGTATGACAGTTGGATGTCTATAGGCATGATGTCGTCAGATGATGACGGATCTATAAGCAACATAGGGATGTCTGATGCGATGGATGAGTTTACATCTACAGGCAATTTCTACATAGACGATCCGATCGGAGGGTCATGGTTCTTCCCTGGTTTCCCTTGTGGAACAACTCCAATTGTTGAATGTGCTGACCAGTACGCTGCTTTCGGTGGTGCTGACAACCAGGTTCTTCTGGCACAAATCACAACGGATGATTCATTCACAGGTGTCTTTAACGTACAAATCTTCGTGAATGGCTTGCAGGGAAATACAAATAACTACATGGGTGTCGCTTTTAGTTCTGACATGAATGACACGTTTGGATGTACCGACCCTAATGCATCAAACTACGAAGCAACAGCAACTGTTGACGATTTGTCCTGTGTGCTCCCTTGTTCCCTTGTTCTCGTTGTTGATTCTGCAACATCTCCAACTTGCAATGGTGACAATGACGGCTCCTTAAACATTACATCTACAGGTGCTCAAGGTTCAGACGATTACTACTTCGGTATTGACGATGAGACACCTTCGAACTTCGGAATCTTTAACGACCTCCTTGCTGGTGAATATTTCGTACAGATTATTGATGGTGCAGGTTGTCAAGCTTCTGCAACGGTAACAGTTCCTGCCACTGAAGCTGTTTCGTTGTCTGCAACGCTTACATCACCGATTTCATGTAACGACATGAATGACGCTGTGATTACTGTTTCTAATGCAATGGGTGGAGATGGCAATCTTGAATTTTATCTACAGGGCGCACCAGAAACATCTTCAACCGAGATGACTTTCTCTGGATTAAGTGCTGGAACATATACTGTGATAGCTACTGATGGCAACGGGTGTTCTGCGAATTCTGTCGCTACATTGGTAAATAACCCCACTGCGATACAAGTATTTGTTACGAACAGCAGTCCAGCTTCATGTTTTAATGTGACTGACGGACAGATTATCGTGAGTGGTTTTGGTGGAGCTGTGCCTGCTTCTATTTCTTATTCTGTAAACGGTGAAAGTGGATTGTCAAGCCCCCTTATGGTTCCTGGTGGAACGTTTACAGTTATAGGAACAGATATTAATGGTTGTTCTGGATCTTCTGAAGAAGTAGTCGTCGGACCTGATGCAATTGTGGTTAATGCGATGGCTACTGCTGTTGCATGTACAGACGATTCAAACGGTATGGTGTCATGGGCTCCGGTAGGAGGCGTTGGGAACTTCACGGTGATGGTTTCAGATTCAACGTTAACAGGGACCTCTTATAACGGATTATCTGCAGGTACTTATACGGTTCTCGTTTCAGACGGAAACGGATGTTCAACTAGCGAAATGGTTGAGGTTATGAATGCAGTGCCTGTTGTGGCAACTGCAACTTCTACATCTGTTACTTGTAGCGGTTCAGAGGACGGTGTTGTTTCAATTGACGCAACTGGAGGCACAGGTGCTTTTCAATACAGCGACAATGGAAATGATTTCTTAGCTACGAATGAATTTGATGATTTGGTAGCAGATGATTATACGTTCTATGCGCAGGATGAAAACGGATGTATTGCTGAGGCTGATGTTGAGGTGATGTCACCAGATCCAATTGTCATCGGTGGCTTCCCTTCTGAAGGCGAAGATACTGGCAACGCAGTGATTGACATAAGTGTGACTGGTGGTACACCTGACTACTCATATGAGTGGACTGGTCCTGGAGTGGATGGCACTACAACTGCTGACCTAGAGGGTCTAAGTTCAGGCACCTACACTGTTGAAGTTACAGATGCTGCTGGTTGTTCAGAAGTTGCAACATTCAATGTTGTCACAGGCATCTATGAACTGGCTGGCGGTGTCGAGGCTCAAATTTTCCCTAACCCAAGTACTGGTTTATTCCAAGTTCAGTGGGAGGGTTGGACTGGTGGAGATGTAGCGTTCTCTGTTATAGACGCTCGTGGACGTCAAGTTACTCAAGGTGTTTGGGCAGGAGCAGGATCATCATTTCTGACGACACTCGATCTTAGTGGATTAGAGAATGGATTGTACCGATTAAATGTAGTTTCTAACGGAGTACCATCTTCAATACAACTCTTAAAGGCACACTAGTACCTTTTTATATACGATATTGATAGGGAGTCCGAAAGGTCTCCCTATTTTTATATATAATAATAAGCCACCTTTGTATCTTATCAACGTCTTATATATAACCCCTTGTTGAATTCATGTCATTTTGTTAGTCGCGAGTTGTGTCTAACGAAATAAATTGCGTAAAAATCATATTCCCCATGTCAATGAGATTATTTAAAAATTTATTTCTTTCTATGTGTTTTTTCTTTGGGTCAATCACACTTGGATTGAGTCAATACACGCTAACGGTAGAGTCTTCAGTTCCTGCTGCGGCACCAGGTACTGTTTATCGGTTTTATGTAGACATGACAGACCCCACAGACCGTATGATTGCTGTGTTTGGAAACAATGATGTCGCCTTGATCTTGTCCGCTCCTGACGGTGTTTTCAATACATCTTTAAATAGTAGTTGGAATGCTTCTGGCATTACTTCTGCCTTTCTTGCGATGTTTCCGATTATGGCCGATGATACATATGCCACCATAGGATTGGAGGGCCCCTCTTCCGAATCCGTGTTTCCAAATGCCGCTGACCCTACTATTGTTGATGATGAAGTGCAAACATTCGCTCCGTTTTTCTCGACCGATGGAGCGACTCTGCTTGAAGTAAATACTTTAACAGGTGCGTCTTATTCCATTCTGAGCACGGCTGAGAATGGTCTGCCAGATGCCAATCAAAGGGTGTTAATTATGCAGGTTACAACTACAGGTTTAATCTCTGGCACACTGAACTTTCAAGTATTCCCTCTGGGCAATGAAGAAAGTCAAATCCAAACCTCAGTCGATTTCGATGGCGTTGGCACATTTTCCGGTGAGGTCGGAGGCTGTCTGGTTTCCCTTGCCTGTAACTACAACCCAATCGCCACTTTCAGTGATGAAAGTTGTGAATTCACCTCGTGTTTGGCCATTGGTTGTACTGATCAAATTGCATGTAACTTCGATCCTCTGGCTGAATACTCAGATGGCTCTTGTATTTATATTACCCCCCCTTATGATTGTGATGGTTTATGCATCAATGATATGGATGGCGATGATGTATGTGATGAATTGGAAATTTATGGCTGCACAGATTCAAATGCAAGCAATTACGACCCTGCAGCAACAGAAGATAATGGGTTATGCCAAACAGGTCTCTGCACACCTGATACTGACCTGCCTTTCTTTGCGTACTTTCCAGACAGTACTTTTCTTTCATGTGATGAATTAATGCCCTCACCTGAAGAAAACATGCCTGTTGCAGGAGATTTTTGTACTTCTATCGTTGATATGGTGATCACTTCTTCAGATGGTGGATTTGAATACCCTTTCGGATGCCTTCAGAGTTATTTGTGTCCCAGAACATTTACAGCGACAGATGAGGCAGGGAACTCTATTTCACAGATTCAATGGTTCACGATATTAGATACAGAGCCTCCATTTATTGCGCTACCCTCGGTTACGGATTTGTATGTCGATCAATCATTAGGAGAAACATTGCCTGTTGCAGAAGCATATGTTATCGATGCCTGTGACAATGCAGCAGCTTGGTTATATAACGACCTCGTTATTTCAGAAGATTTAGGTCTCCAAATTGTTGAACGCACGTATACTGCTTACGATGGATGTGGAAACACATCAGAATTTGTCCAAACGATTACCATCTTAACGTATAATTTGGGGTGTATGGATGTGTTTGCATGCAACTATGACGCCTCTTCTGATACAGATGATGGCTCCTGTATTTATCCTAATCAAGGTGAAGATTGTAATGGTGAGTGTCTTGCTGATGCTGATGGCGACGGGGTATGTGATGCTTCTGAAATAGATGGTTGTGTCGATGATACCGCTTGTAATTTTGACATTTTGGCCACTGAAGATGATGGGTCTTGTGAATTTTGCTCATGTTCAGATGGAGGGACTGAAGGATACGGACTTGAAGTTGATCTTGTGATGGAACATACTGCTGGTTTACTGGCAGGTCACACAACCTACAGGTTATATGTCACCACACCACATCCCGATGATTTCTTGTCTGCAATATCTGGGAATGATTTGAGTCCACTGAATATTACGTCAACGACAAGTTTCTTTCAGAGTTCTGTCGGCTCTGTACTTGGTTCAAACATGAATCCATTGTTTTATCCCTCCTTCCCAGAGTTGGAGTATGATAGCTGGGTCACAATCGGACTTGACGAAGGTGCAGGAGAAGGTGAATCCAGCCCACAATATATCGAAAGCACAACCTTTTCTTGGGTTTCACAGTTCGAAGCGGGAGGAGATCTTGACATTGATGATTCTGTGGGTGGCGCCTGGTTTGTCCTAGATGTTGTAGGGACAGATAATGCGCTTCCAGATGTGAATCAGAGGATCTTAATCGCCCAACTTACGTCGGATGGGGATATCGCGGGAACACTAAACGCTCAGTTTTTTAATTATGGAGATCAAAATGACCTTTCTCGTGTCACATTATCTTTTGATGGTTTAACGGGCACGGAAACGCTCACATGTGGCTGTACAGATGTACTTGCGTGTAATTATTCAGCGGATTATGATTTCGATGATGGCTCTTGTGAATATGCTGATCCTGGCTATGATTGTTTGGGTGTTTGTTTAGATGATGATGATGGCGATGGGGTTTGTAATCCCTTCGAACTCTATGGATGTACGGACTCAGAAGCGTGTAACTACGCACCCTTCTATACTGAGGAGGATGGAAGCTGTTTTTATGGGTTTGAGTTTTATAACTGTGACGGTGAGTGTCTAAACGATGCCGATGGGGATGGTGTGTGTGATGAGTTGGAAATAGAAGGTTGTACAGATCCCCTGGCCTGTAATTTCAACCCTGAAGCAACTGAAGATGACGGCTTTTGTGGTGGCGACCAGGAAAATGACTTCTGCGGAGGCGCGTTTGAGATTCAATGCGGCAGTTCAGTAATCGCAAACAACGAAGATTGTGTTGAGGTCGATGATGTCCCTAGTTGTGCGTCGAGTCCTGTTCCCGATCCTTCAGGGGGGCTTTGGTATGCATTTGAAGGCACAGGTGAATTGATTACATTAACGACGTGTTCAGACCTCACAACTTTTGATACTTATGTAAGCGTCTATGAAGGCGGTTGCGAAGCGCTTGCTTGTGTTGCGGGCAATGATGACCAAAGTGAGCCTTTCTACGACGATTTATGCATTGATATAGCCTTTGCATCCACTTTGGAATTTGATTCTGAATTGGGCGTCAGTTATTTGGTGATGGTCTGTGGGGCTTTTGCAGAGACGGGTACATTTGAACTTATTATGGATTGTGTTATTCCTGGATGTACAGATTTATCTGCGTGTAATTTTGACTTAGCAGCAACAGTAGATAACGAAACGTGTGAGTATACGAGTTGTGCTGGATGTACTGATGCTTTAGCATGTAATTACGATTTACTCGCGAGCATTGATGATACGTCGTGTGAATATGCGACGTGTGCGGGATGTATGGATGCAGTCGCTTGTAATTTTGATTCAGAGGCTACGATACCAAATGAGCTTTGTGTATACCCTGAGATGTTTTATGACTGTCTGGCTAACTGTATAAATGACATTGACTTAGATGGCGTTTGTGATGAATTTGAGATCTACGGATGTACGGAATCATCTGCATCGAACTATGATGTTTTTGCGACTGAAAACGACGGGAGTTGTGTGTTTTGTGACCTGCTTGTTTCAATTCTTGAGTTAGAAACGATTGCCTGTCACGGTGACTCCTCTGCAACGCTTGAAATCGTGACGGAAAATGCGAACAATGTTATTCTTTTCTATGAAGTGAACGGTGAGAATGTGGATGGTCCTGTTGTTTCAGGGTTGCCCGCTGGAGATTATACCATTACTGTCTTTGATGGTCCGACATGTCAAGCGATATCAAACTTTGTAATCTCTGAACCTGACGTGGTTGTTCTGAGTTCTGATGTGACAGATGTCTCTTGTTTTGGGTATGCTGATGGCGAAGTTTCTCTGGTTTTCTCTTCTGGAAACACAGAGAATGCCACTTATTATTTCAACGATGTAGAGACCGTTTTAGGCCAGTACTTGTATGTCTCTTCTGGGGACTATGTCGCATATGGAGTTGATGGAAATGGCTGCATCACTGATGAAGTGTCTGTCCTGGTATCAAGTCCTGACGAATTGATCCTAGAGGCACTTGTTTCAGATGTTCTTTGTTATGGAGGTAATACTGGAGAAGTTGAGTTGAATGGTCTAGGCGGGGAAGGAGAGTATAGCTATTCTTTCAATGGAAGTGAATTCTCTGCTAATTCTGAATATATGGATCTCACAGCGGGAGACTATGATGCTGCGCTCATGGATTCAAATGGGTGTTCTGTCGACATGCTTTTGTCTGTTGAATCGCCTGAAGAACTCTTAATTACGCTTGAAAGTGTTGAGAACAGTACGACAGATTTGAATAACGGGAGCATTGATATTTCCGTTGCTGGAGGTGTGCCAGGTTTTGTGTTCGTTTGGGTGAATGAAAACGGAGACGTGACAGGTAATTCTGAAGATTTATCTGACATCCCTGGAGGCGTTTACACCGTTACGGTCACTGATGACAATGGATGTGTTACTTCTTATCCAGAGATTGAAGTTGACGAAGTTGTCGGTGTTATTGAGCTGGAGATGATGTCTTTTTCGATGTCTCCAAACCCTGCACATGAACATGTTGTTATTCAACTTGACAATGTCTCCCAAGGTGCGATCATTCTTATCAATGACATGAGTGGCCGAGTCGTCTTTGAAAAGCGCCTAACGTCCGGAGAATTAAGCATTCATGTCCCAGTGGCAGATTTGTCTTCGGGGCTTTACAGTGTTCGACTCCACTCAGGAAATAGAGATGGAGTGTTGCCTTTGATGATTCAGAGATAAATCAGCAAATCCCTTTCATGAAAAAAGCCCAACGTTTGAAACGCTGGGCTTTTTTTTATTTCAAAGTGTTCGTGTTACTTCTTAAACGAATTGATTGCGTCTTTTGAGAAGTCACCCAGAATGAGTCGTCCTGATATTTGAGCCAAATCTTTCAATTTGTCATCCCAGTCATCGGTGCCTTTCCACAGCACCTTTTTCAGTTCTTTCATGGCTTCGGGAGAGCTAGACGCAAGTTTGGTCGCCAAACGGTTGACTGCACCGTCCATTTCTTCGGTGCTATCAAAAACGTCAGCGTATAGGCCATATTGCGCTGCCCACGAAGCTGTTTTCCAAGCTGTAGCATCTATAGAAAGTTGAGAAAACCCTGAAGTCCCCACCTTGCGTTCTATTGCAGGTCCTACCACAAATGGTCCTATTCCTATTGCAAGCTCAGAAAGCTTGACAGATGCGTGTTTTGTCGCAAAGCAATGATCTACTGCCGCGGCCAATCCTACGCCACCACCTACAGCCTTTCCTTGAACCCTTCCGATGACAAATTTGGGACAAGTGCGTATCGCATTGATGACATTTGCAAATCCGCTGAAAAATTCAAGTCCCTCCGTTTCATTTTTAAGCGCCAACAGCTCATCAAAACTGGCGCCAGCACAAAAGGCTCTCTCACCAGATGATTGAAGAACGATGACGCGTGTGTCTTTATCTAACCCAGCAGAATGGATTGTTTTTGCAAGTTTTGATAGAATCTCTCCAGGCAGGCTATTCGAGGCAGGATGAAAAAATGTAACGGTACAAATCCCATCAGCTACTTCAGCGTTCACAAAGCCATCCATTATCCTCTTTCAGTAAGTGACACGTAAGGTCTAGACGTAGATCCAGTGTAAACTTGTCTTGGACGACCGATCGGTTCAGACTGTTCCGTCATTTCTTTCCATTGACCAATCCAGCCAGGCAGACGCCCCAGCGCAAACATCACAGTGAACATGTCTGTAGGGATGCCTAAAGCACGGTAAATAATGCCACTGTAGAAATCTACGTTCGGGTATAGACCACGTTGGATGAAGTACTCATCATTCAGTGCAACTTGCTCTAATTCCTTTGCGATATCCAGAATCGGGTCATTGACTCCGAGCGCTTCAAGGACTTCGTCGGCCGCCACTTTAATAATGGTCGCTCGTGGGTCAAAATTCTTGTACACCCGATGTCCAAAGCCCATAAGTCTGAAGCTGTCGTTCTTGTCTTTTGCCTTGTCAATCCACTTCTCTAGACCTCCGCCGTCTCTTCGGATTGTTTCGAGCATTTCAATGACAGCCTGGTTGGCTCCACCGTGAAGTGGTCCCCAAAGAGCTGCGATACCTGCAGAGACAGAACTGTATAGGTTTGCTTGCGAAGAACCCACAACACGCACTGTCGCAGTTGAACAGTTCTGTTCGTGGTCCGCGTGAAGGATGAGCAGTTTGTTAAGTGCACGCTCTACAACTTCATTGACCTCATAGTCCTCTGTAGGCAAGCCAAACATCATTTGAAGGAAGTTTCCGCAATAACTCTGGTCATTGCGAGGGTACATGACAGGAAGTCCCTTGTTGTGCTTGTAAGCCTGTGCAGCAAGTGTAGGAAGCTTAGCGATAAGACGATGTATTGTCTTTTCAATGTCAGTTACGGAACGATTTGAGGCCTGTGATTCTGGATAGAATGTCGAAAGACTCGCAATCATCGAACTAAGCATTCCCATCGGATGTGCACCTTGTGGGAACGCATCGAAGAACCGTTTCATGTTCTCATGTACGAGGGTGTGATGCGTGATTGACTCATCGAAGTAGGCCAGCTCTTCAGTATTGGGCAGGTCGCCATAAATGAGCAAGTATGCAACTTCTAAGAATGTCGCGTTTTCAGCCAATTCTTCAATGCTGTAGCCCCTGTATCGAAGGATGCCATTCTCCCCATCCAAATAGGTGATCGCACTTTGAGTGGATCCGGTGTTTTTAAATCCAGGATCGAGAGTGATGTATCCAGTTGTACTTCTCAGCTTGCTAATGTCGATTGCTTTTTCGTTCTCAGTTCCAGTAATAACTGGCAGATCGATTTCCTGTCCGTTTAGGATTAGTTTTGCTGTCTCACTCATTTTCGTTCAAATTATTATGCAGGTGTACGTCAATTCCCTCTTGAAAAAGCGGGATACAAATATAAAGCAATCAATGCGATAAAAGCAATTGCTTCAATCGCCACTAAAATTACCAAGTGCCTTGAAAAGTTGCACTGTGATTGTCCCAGAGAGGTTGCATCTTCTCAGGAGGCAGGTCAATGGAATACACGTCGTTGAAAAAAGTCAAAAGTACTTGGAGCTGTTGCGGTTGTTTGTATCCTGAAATCGGCGTAATCACGTCAAACTTTTCGTTGAAATATACGATTGTGGGGTATGCATTTACAGCGAGCATTCTCGACAGTTCATGGACACCGTTGCGGCCGCGTTTGTTTGGGTCGTACGTAGGATTGCTGTACACTTTCCCTTTATATGTAACGGGCGTGGGGCTTTCTGCGTCGAATTTTACAGCATAGAAATTCTCATTCACGTATGCGATCAAGTTCTGATTCGTAAATGTATTTGCCATCATCATCTTGCACGGTCCACACCATGCAGTGTAAACATCCATCATAATGGGGCGGGGGTCCTCTCTGAGTGCTTCTGTTACCTCTTCCACAGACATCCAATGTATTTTAGAATCCTGTGCATGTAATTCTAAGTTAGAAGACCAAACCAGGACGATTGCAGTGATAAAAAGGCGCATTGTTTTTTGTTTTTATATATCGTTGCAATTTACAAAATAAAAAAGATGGAAGATGTTAATTACTGCCATAGTTGTATTTTGCACAGAATTATAAATTAAAAATCATGTCTTCAACTTCAATCCAGGCCCACCAGAAAGAATTATTTGGCCACCCAGTCGGGCTTTACGTTTTGTTTTTCACGGAAATGTGGGAGCGATTCTCATACTATGGAATGCGTGCGATTCTCGTGTTATACTTGATTACGGAAGTAAAAGAAACAAACCCTGGGTTAGGTTGGTCTGATGGTGACGCGCTTGCGCTTTACGGTTGGTACACGATGATGGTGTACGTCATGTCAGTGCCTGGCGGATATATTGCGGATAAATTTTTAGGCCAAAAGAAATCCGTACTCATCGGTGGCGTCCTCCTTTTAATAGGTCACAGCACGCTTGCGATTGAGCAAATGTGGGCTTTCTACACAGGTCTGGTCTTCATTGTATTGGGCGTAGGCATGTTAAAGCCAAATATCTCAACGATGGTCGGAGGATTGTATAAGCAAGGAGATATCAGAAGAGACAAAGGATTTACAATCTTCTACATTGGGATTAATGTCGGTGCGTTTATCTCTAGTTTGGTCGTAGGATACGTAGGTGAGGTTTATGGATGGCATTATGGATTTGGCCTCGCTGGAATTGGAATGGGCTTGGGTCTTTTGCAGTATGTCTTAGGTCTGAAGTACCTCAGTCAAGTGGGCAACTATTTAGGAGACTCCAAAACGGATCAAGAGGTCATGAAAGCTCCACTTACCAAGGTGGAGAAGGACAGAGTTGGCGTTCTTTTAATCTCATTCCTGTTGGTGATTTTGTTCTGGGGAGCCTTTGAACAGGCAGGAGGTTTAATGAACATTTATACGATGGAGAATACGGACAGATTTTTGGGGGATTGGCAAGTACCTGCCTCGTGGTTCCAGTCGATCAATGCGATGTTCATCATCTTCTTCGGAACGTCAGTTGCTTTGTTTTGGGCGAATAGAAAATTAAAAGGAAAGGTGTCCACCTCACTGTTTAAGATGATTGTGGGATTAATCATCATGGGCATTGGCTTCTTCTTCATGACGGGTGCGACTGCTCAGTATGAAGCGACTGGAAGCTCTGCAATGTACTGGTTGGTCTTTGCATACCTGTTCCATACGATCGGTGAGCTGTGCTTATCTCCTGTAGCATTGTCATTCGTGACCAAGCTTGCTCCTGTGAAGTACGCTTCGATCATGATGGGCATCTACTTTGCGATGACAGGATTTGGTAGCAAGCTTGCAGGTCTACTCGGTGAGTGGTCTTCATCTTTAGGCGCCTTTACAATCTTCACTGGCATTGCCGTCACATGTGTTGGCATAGGTTTGATTGTTTTGCTAATCAGACCCAAGCTTGAGGCTTTAACTCACGGTGTTGAGGATGAAGAAGCCGTTGTAAGCTAAAGAACATCTGTAACAAAAGAATCGGGGTGACTTTGCAATTGCAGAGTCACCCCGATTTCGTTTGGATCAAATTGGTGCGGAACGTTTTAGAAGTTTTCCTTGACGAAATCCATCATCATATCGAAAAGGTGCAGTCTCGTATTTCCACCATAAATGCCGTGGTTGCGATCAGGATAAGCAAAGAAATCGAAGTCCTTGTCAGCGGCGATTAATGCATTCACCATCTCCATTGAGTTTTGGAAGTGGACGTTGTCGTCTCCAGAACCATGGACAAGGAGTAGGGCGCCTTCCAGCTTCTCAGCATGGTTTACCGGACTGTTCTCTTCGTAACCAGATTCGTTTTCCTGAGGTGTTTGCATGAAGCGCTCCGTGTAAATGGTGTCGTAGTACTTCCAGTTTGTTACAGGAGCAACAGAAATACCTGCACTGTAGACATCTGCTCCTTTCGTCATGCAAAGAAGTGTCATAAAACCACCGTAGCTCCATCCCTGAATGCCAATCCTTTCAGCATCGACATAGGATTGTGCGCCGAGGTATTCCGCAAAATCAATAAAATCTTCAGTTTCTAGCTTGCCCAGTTCTTTGTATGTGCTGTGCTCAAATTTGCGGCCGCGAAGCGGTGTGCCTCGTGGATCAACTGAAGCCACGATGTAGCCCTCTTGTGCGAGGTATTGGTAGAACATGAGGTTTGAACCGCCCCAGCTGTCTGTGACTGTGTTGACTCCTGGTCCCCCGTAAATGGCCACGTAAACGGGATATGATTTTGACGCATCAAAGTTTGGAGGGAGGATTTTCCAGCAATTGAGTGAGACATCTGAATCATTTGTAAACGTGAAGAACGTCTTTTCAGAATAATCATACTCAGAGAGGGTCTCGCGAAGAGAACTGTTGTCCTTTAAGGTGCGGACCGTTTTTCCTTTTCTATTGCGAAGCGTATACACTGGTGGTGTATTTGCATTGCTGTAGTTGTGGATTCTGTAGGCAAAATTCGCAGAAAAATCCGCGCTGTGATGGCCAGAGGTGTTGTCTAAAGTTGTGACGATGCCCTTTCCATTTACAGAGTGTAGATGTTGTTGGGTGGGGCCATTCATCGATGAGCTGAAGTAGATCATGTCTTGGGCCTCATCGTATCCGAAAAAATCGACAACATCCCACTCTCCTTCAGTAAGCTGAGTATGAGTTCCATCATAATCGAACTTGTAGATGTGATTAAAGCCATCTCGTTCACTGGTCCAAAGGAAGCTGTGTCCATCATTTAAGAAAATGAGATTGTCGTGTATGTCGATGTAGGTGTAGGCTGTTTCTTTGAAAATCTCTTTTGTGCCAATTCGGTTGTTTGGAAACTCGCCTTCAGTGAGCAGGAATCGCAAATCGTTTTGGTGTCTGTTCATCGTGAGGATACACAATGTTTCGGCATCATTTGTCCAAAAGAACCGCGGGATGTAATGCGCGCTTTTCGGAACCGCTACACCATGGTTGATTCCAGTTTGAACATCGTGGATGTATACTTGAACATTGCTGTTCACCTCGCCGGCTTTTGGATATTTAAAGATGTACGGCTCGGGGTATAACCCACCATACACAGGCATGTGCATTTGGCGAACGGCTGTTTCGTCAAATCGATAGTACGCCAATTTCGTACCGTCGGATGACCATTTCATGCCGTTGTCATCTCCGAATTCTTCTTCGTAAACCCAATCGGTGGCTCCGTTGATAATGCTGTTTGCCAAACCGTCGTCTGTAACTTGCACTTCTGTGCCATCCTTGAGATTTGCTATAAACACATTGTTGTTTCTCACAAAGGCGACCTTGTCGGCAGAGGGAGAGAAGGTCGCAAGTCTTTGTTTTCCCTTGGAAAAGTCTGTAAGTGGGGTGGCAAGTTCTTTTGATTCGGTGTCGTAAATGTAGAAGTCCGCATAGAAGGAATGACGGTAAAGCGGCTCCGTATTCGTCGTCATCAGGATGTACCTTTCGTCCGTGCTAAATGTATAGCTGCTAAAGGATTCACGAGCGTCTTCAAAAGCATCGAGCGCTGTTACAATCGTAGACACCTTTTTCCCAGATTTGTAAGAATACTTCTCAATGGTTGATCCTTTGTCTTGGTCATAGTCACTCACAGTGTAGTGAGATCCATTTGCCATAGATCGAACCCCCCAAACGCCTTCAGAACGGAATTCTCCACCCCAAATTTTTTCGTTTGAGAAAGTTTGTGCAGAAATGCTAGTTAAAGTAGAGGCGAATATGAGCCCAAACAATACGTAGTTTGTTATTAATTTAGAAATGTTACGACTCATCTTGTATACGGGTTATTTTTGACAACGTCCAAGATAGTAAATCGAGAATGATTGATGACAATGCCAGAGAACTATACTGAAAATTGCAGAAAGATTTTTGAGAAATTATTGCCTGCTGAGCGGATCCATTTTGAAGGAGAGGTGATGGGCTTTTTTTCAAAAGATGAAACAGAGGATTTGTGTTTCAGGCCCTGGGTTGTGGCTGAGCCAGAGTCTGTAGAAGAGGTTTCTTCTTTAGTAAAGGCTGCATTTGACCATGACATCCCCGTCACTCCTGGAGGCGCCAGGACAGGTTTGAGTGGTGGCGCACTTGCTGTAAATGGGGGGCTTGTTTTGTCTCTCAGACGGATGAATAGAATCTTGAACATTGATTTAAAGAACAATCAAGTTGTCGTTGAGCCAGGCGTAATCACGGAAGTCCTTCAAAACGCAGTTGAAGCGAAAGGGCTCTTCTATGCCGTTGATCCAGCCTCGAGGGGGACATGCACCATCGGAGGTAATTTGGCTGAGAACAGCGGGGGACCAAGGGCGGTTAAATATGGTGTTACAAAAGATTGGGTGCTGAATTTACAGGTTGTGTTGTCGGATGGTAAAGTGATCGAAACAGGCGCAAATACCTTGAAGAACAGCACAGGATATAATTTAACGGCGCTTATGGTTGGGAGTGAGGGGACACTTGGTGTGATTACGCGAGCGACCCTTAAGTTGTTGCCTTTGCCGAAGTTTTCCGCATTGATGTTCGTGCCTTTTAAAAACGTCTCGGATGCATGTCGTACAATTTCTGAGATATTTCTGTCAGGAGCAACACCTAGCGCACTTGAGTTTATGGAAAGAGACGCGATGGTCATGACCCAAGAATTTACAGGAA
>CAWVRV010000010.1:0-49658 GCA_963932755.1 uncultured Flavobacteriales bacterium
ATTCAGGCATTCTGATCGTCAGGATGTCAAAGGTAATAGCTATGGGTTTGCTATTTGGTCAATTCATGAGGCATGAAAAAGGCCCACCAATTGGTGGGCCTTTCAGTTGACATATTGTCAAATATTTTGTATCGCTTAATCAGCGACGACATCGAACTTCACTGTCGCAAAAATGTCTTTGTAGACTTTTACTTTCGCTTCGTATGATCCGAGTTCTTTAATTGTATCGTCAGACAATGTAATCTGCTTCCGCTCTACATCATGACCTGCTGCTTGAATTGCTTCTGCAAGTTGAATGCTGTTTACAGATCCGAAAATCTTTCCAGTTTCTCCAGCTTTTGCACCAATCTTAACGGTAAGTTTGTTAAGCTTGTCTACAAGAACTTGAGCAACTTCCATTGCTTTTACAGCTTTGTGAGATTGTTGACGTATTACTTCGCCCACAACTTTACGTGCTGATTCTGTTGCAACAATTGCCAATCCTCGTGGGATTAAGTAGTTGCGCGCAAATCCGGTTTTAACAGAAACGATGTCGTTTTTGTTTCCTACGTTTTGGCAGTCTTCTCTAAGTATAATATCCATAGCTATTATTCTTAATTAAGGTTGTCAGCTACATAAGGCATCAACGCTAGATGACGGGCTTTTTTAATTGCCTGTGAAGCTTTGCGTTGGTACTTTAAGCTAGTTCCTGTTAAACGACGTGGTAAGATTTTACCTTGTGGATTACAAAGCATAAGAAGGAAATCTGGGTCCTTATAATCGATGTACTTAAATCCTTTTTTACGGAAACGACAGTAGCGTTCAGCTTTGGTGTCAATTTCAATGGACTTTAGGTAGCGTACTTTTTTATCTGCCATAATTCAGTTCTTTATGCTTTTTCTTCTGGAGTAGAAGCCTCTTTTGCAGGCATTTCTACAACAACCTCAGCCTCTTGCTTGGGCTCAGCTTTGCGGTTAGACTTGTCGCGGCGAGATTCCGCGTAGGCAATGTGGTGTTTTTCCATAGCTGTCGTGAGGAATCGTAAGATTCTCTCATCGCGGCGGAATTCAGTTTCGAAGGGTAGAACTGCGGATCCTTCTGCTTCCCACTCAATCAGATGATAAAAGCCAGTAGACTTTTTCTGAATTGGGTAAGCAAGTTTCCGAAGTCCCCATGCATCCTCATGGACAGTCTTACCACCATTGGCGATGATAAGAGCACGGTACTTCTCTACTGTTTCCGTCACCTGATCAGCAGATAACACGGGAGTCATAATGAAAACAGTTTCGTAACGATTCATTTTTTATTGAATTAAAATGGGGCGCAAAAGTACGTCAGATGTAAAGGAAAGACAAGGCTTTAACTATAAATTATTACACCCCCCCAAAAGATTGTGTAAAACTACGCTTGTTATGCGATCTCTTGCTCCCGATATTCGCAGAATGAGTGAGACCCCGTATTTAGTTTCTGCACGTAAGTACCGTCCCCAAGATTGGGAGTCTGTGGTGGGGCAAGATGGCATCACTCAGACGCTACAACAAGCGATTTCTTCAAACCAAATCGCACAGGCTTATCTGTTTTGTGGTCCTCGAGGGGTTGGGAAAACCACAAGTGCAAGAATCTTTGCTCGGGCAATCAATCAATTCGCCCCTGATGATGATGCGATGGCATTTAATGTTTTTGAGCTAGATGCCGCTTCAAATAACAAAGTCGAAGATATCAGAAGCATCGTCGAACAAGTGCGCATTCCTCCGCAGCATGGAACCTATAAAGTATATATCATTGATGAGGTCCATATGCTCAGTCAGGCTGCGTTTAATGCGTTTCTGAAAACGCTTGAGGAACCGCCTCCGCATGCAGTCTTTATTTTGGCGACAACGGAAAAGCATAAAATCCTGCCCACGATCTTGTCTCGTTGTCAAATTTTTGATTTTCATAGAATAACGGTACCTGACATTGTAACGCATCTACAAGAAATAGCAGTAAAAGAAGGAGTTGAGACGAATGAGGCAGCCCTTCATGTCATTGCTTCTAAGGCGGATGGAGCATTAAGGGATGCACTTAGTATGTTTGATCAACTTGTAGCATTTGCAGGCAAGAACCTCACTTACGAAGTGGTTACTGAGCAACTTCATGTCTTAGATCATGACACTTTTTTCGAGTTCATTGATTTTGCCCTCCAGTCAAATATTTCAGATTCGTTGCTTCTCTTTGACGGAGTTCTTGCAAGAGGCTTTGATGCACATCATTTCCTCTCGGGTCTTGGGAATCACATTCGAAACCTCATGGTTTGTAGGGATGTCAGTACACTTAAACTCATGGAGGCGACTCCAGAAGTGAAAGCCCGCTTCTCTGCACAATCCGCTCAAACGGACTTGCATTTTATTATCGACGCTTTGACTGTCGTAAATGAAGCGGATGTTCAGTACCGTACGAGTCAGCACCAACGGTTGCTGGTTGAACTGGCTGTAATGAAGATCTGTTCATTGCAGGGAGGGTTTGACAGTACTTTGCCTTCGGCGAAGAAAAAAAAAAGGACTGACGCGTTAATCTCACCTGCTTCAGCCCCGACTTCTTCTCCTGCTACCGCGACGATTCCAGTTCCAGCACCAGTTCCAGTGCCAGCACCTGCGCCAGTCTCAGTATCGGCACCCGTGCCAGTTCCTGCGTCAGTTCCCGCACCAGCTCCTGCGCCAGTCTCAGTATCGGCACCCGCGCCAGCACCTGCACCAGTTCCTGCGCCAGCTCCCGCGCCAGTCTCAGTATCGGCACCCGTGCCAGTTTCCGTGTCAGCTTCTGTGCCAGTTGTCTCGGGAAAGCTCAGAGGAGGAGGGGTGAAATTGGCAGGCAAGTCGAAACACTTTGCTGAAGCGCCAGATTCATCCGTGAAAAAAGTAGAAATCGACATTGATCAAACTTGGAAAGAAAAAGTGACTGCGGAAGGATTGAAATTGGCTTGGGATTTGTTTGTGGAAAAGCAAAGAGTCCATAAAAGAGTCAGTCTTGTTTCTACGCTTAAGATGTGTGCGTATGAATTGAAAGGAAATGTCGTTTGTTTTCGCGTTGTAAATGCCCTGCAAGAGGCTCAGTTAGATGGTGAAAGAACGGATTTGCTCAATCACCTTAGGAAAGAAGTAAGGAACGCAGCATTGGAATTGTCGATTGAAATAGCTTCGAGCAATGAGGGAGAGGAGGATGGTGTTACGTACTTTAGTGAAAAGGAACGGTATCAGAAAATGGTGGACAAGAACCCCACCTTGGAAGAGCTTAGAAAACGATTAGATCTAGATTTGGACTAAACCTCCTCTGAAAATGAGAGTAGATAAATTTATATGGGCGATTCGGGTGTTGAAAACCAGGTCGCAAGCTACGATCCATTGCAAAGAGGGGAAGGTCAGCGTGGGGCAGGTTAGAGTCAAACCCTCTAAAATTCTCAAAGTGGGGGATACAGTTGTTGTGAGAAAGGGTGCTGTTTATTTTTCATTTAAAGTGTTGGAGTTTCCGAAGAGCAGAGTGGGGGCGGCATTGGTGGAGCATTATGGAGAAAATGTGACCACAAAAGAGGAGATGGAAAAGTTTGAGAATATAAAGCTTGCCGAGAAAAGCCAGTCCAGAGTCCCAGGGAGACCGACAAAACGTGACAGGCGAGATTGGGAGAAAGCCTTTTACGAATGACAAGGGTATTGGTTGTTCAATGGGAGACCTTGAAGGAGGTGAGGTACGAAGTGCTTTGGCCTCACTTGAAAAGCGCAGAAGACGCGAGGATAGATGTTGATGAGAGTGAAGGGGCGATTCATTTGGCGGGCATGATGGGCGAGGCAGTCGTTGGGGTAGCGTCCCTGTTTTTACAAAAATGTGATCGGTTTTCTGGTCTTTTTGAGGGAGAAAAAGTGTATCGCCTCAGAGCCATGGGCGTACTTGGTCACGTTCGAGGAAATGGCGTCGGAGAGGCCATCATCAATGAAGCTGTGAACATTTTAAAAGAGGAAGACGTAAAGGTGATTTGGTGCGATGCGAGAGAAGTCGCTTGGGGATTCTATAAGAGATGCGGTTTTTCATTTGTCGCTGACAAAGAAGGGGTTGAATGTGGCGTGTATGCAGTGCCAAACATAGGAATGCATAAAATGATGTACCGGCGTCTATAAATTGATAAATAATAGTATTTTTGTCTGATTACTTGATTAGACATTATGCCGAAAATCTCCAAAGTCGGGCAAGCAATGCCCAGCAGTCCCATTCGCAAGTTGATGCCCTTTGCTGTGTCAGCACAAAAAGCAGGCAAGCGGATCATCCATTTAAATATCGGTCAGCCAGACATTGACTCTCCAGAAGTTTCTTTCAAGGCTTTAAGGGAAGATTCAAGGACCATTATAGAATACAGTCCGAGTGAGGGATATGAATCTTATCGCGAAAAACTTTCAGCTTATTACAGGCGCGCTGGGGTGGATGTCAATACAGAGGATGTGATCATTACTACCGGAGGGTCCGAAGCGCTTGTTTTTGGACTGATGTCATCGATGGACCCAGGAGATGAGGTCATTATTCCAGAACCCTTTTATGCAAACTACAACAGTTTTGCGCATATGGCAGGCTTGAAAGTCATTCCTGTAACAGCGGTCATCGAGGACGGCTTTTCCCTTCCTCAGATGGAAGACTTTGAAGCGGTAATTACAGCGAAAACCAAGGCGATATTAATTTGCAATCCAGGAAATCCGACGGGCAAGGTGTATGCGCCAGAAGCCATCGATGCACTTGCAAAGTTGTGCCTGCAGCACGATTTGTATCTTATGGTAGATGAGGTCTACCGAGAGTTCTGTTATGGAGATGAGATCGCGGGATCGGTGATGAACTTACAAGGTCTCGAGCAGAATGCAATCATGATCGATTCTGTATCGAAGAGATTCAGTATGTGTGGCGCCCGAGTGGGTGCGTTTGTGACAAAGAATGCGGCATTGCGCGCAACTGTAATGAAGTTTGCAATGGCCCGCCTTTCGCCTCCCACTTTAGGCCAAATCGCTTCTGAAGCAGCTCTTCTTACTCCTGACTCATACTTTGAAGAGGTGAGAAACAGATATGTAGCCAGAAGGAATTTTTTGGTCAAAGGATTAAATGAAATTCCACACGTGTTGTGTCCAGAACCTGGAGGCGCGTTTTATGCAATTTGCAGACTCCCTATTGACAGTGGGGACGCATTTTGTCAGTGGATGCTGGAAGAGTTTGATCTTGATGGCGATACCGTGATGATGGCACCAGCTTCGGGCTTCTATTCAACGCCTGGAGCGGGAGAAGACGAAGTGCGTTTGGCGTATGTCTTAGATATTCCCGTTCTTGAGAAAGCAATCGCTTGCATTCGGCGCGCATTAGAAATTTATCCTGGCAGAACAACATAACTTCATCCACATGAAACATCAATTGCGCATAATCATTTCTCTCAGTGTTGTTTTATTTGTGATCGGAATGATTCCGGCATTGGCAAATGAGCAAGGAGATACAACTTGGGTTTCTACGTATACTTGGGAAGCTCAAAACAACCCTGAGACAAACTATGACAGTCCGGGGAGAAGGTGGTTTGATTTCCCGGCGTCGGACAATGGAGAGGCGTATCGAAAAGTTTTAATGTACCACAAGCTCAAGTGTTTCGATCAAGGAACAGCAGGAGGTTTGGGGTATGCTTGTGGAGAGTGGGATTACCTCTCATACAACTACCTATTCGACCATACTGGGGTGCTGGATTCAGCGAATTTGTCGCACCCGTTGTATCGCATTAATAACTTGGATTTTGAGACTGATTCTCTTGTTTTCTTACCTTCTGGAGGTGCGCCTTCTGACACGATGTTGACAGAATATTCTCGAACGGTCCTAAGTGAAGTCGGTGCGTTTACCTCAAGTATTTTAAATGATGCGGTATCTACAGATCTTTTAATGTCAAGTTCTGAAGGCAAGCGAATAGAAATGGTTTGGTCTGCTGAAGAATTAATTGAAATGGGGGTAGAGACCGGAGTTGGCATTCGGAGAATCTCATTGCCAGTGGGTATGATTGAGGCTGACTTGTTGACGCTGGAATGTCGGTGGTCTGCCAATGAATGGATGACAGTCTATGAATTTCCAGCCACTGCTTCAGGGATGTTAATCATGGATTTGAGTGAAGTACTCGTTTTTGATGGCGTTTCTGATTTGAGCGTGAGTATGTCTTTTGAAGGGCTCGTTGGAGATGTGTGTGATGCGGTAACTTCTCCGGGAAATGTTGTTCTGTACAATTCGATAGGTGGGTATATTGGATTTGATGGCGGAGATAAAATGGAGGTTGCTGTAGACTCTTTAAGTGAGATTTCGTCTGAGGTGACTTTAGAGTGCTGGCTTAAAGGAGATTCTGAATGGCTGCCAGCAAACACCTCAATATTTGAGGCTGTCAATTCCAACAACCAAAGGGAGGTAAATGTGCACATGCCTTGGAGCAACTCTAGAATCTATTGGGATGCTGGATATGATGGAGGGTACGATAGAATAGATAAGTTGTCTGGTGAGGAAGAGTTTGAAGGTTCATGGTCCCACTGGGCGTTCACAAAAAATGCGGAAACAGGCATCATGAGGATTTATAGAAATGGTGCAGTTTGGCATGAAGGAACAGACAAGAATAATGCGTTTGGAGAAATTTCAGAGATGTTTTTAGGCGCAGCTTTTAATGGCAATAACAGCTATAGAGGTGGGGTCGATGATTTTAGGATATGGAGTGTGGCACTCACAGAGGAGGAAATCGCTGAAGGAATGTATTTTTCTGATGTGCAAAACCATCCCCAACTTGCAAATTTGGCGGCCGTTTTTAATTTTAATGGTGTGAATGGTGCATTTGAGGATTCCGAAAACGATTCACCATATGGTGGGTATTGTTTCGGCAATGCAGGAAGGATGAAGTACCGCGCAAAGGATTTGTTCTTGAATCCTGAAATCCCAGGTGGCGATGCAGGATCACTCAAGCCCGCGTTGCAATTTACGCTAGGGGATGAATCTGCATTTGAGAGTACAGTAGAATTGGTGATGCACACTTACGCCGTGCCGATACCGCCTGTAAGTGTGAGTACTTGGGATGTGGTCGGGAACGATGTAGAGTGGTTAGATATCTCATACGGATGGCCGCATGATCTTCTTCAGGTGACCTACAATGCGTTGGGTGATACAATTGCGACTTACCCGATTGAAGGAGCGTTCGTGGCGTACACAAATGTTCAGCTCAATTATTTCGGTGTCCCTTTTGAGGTGATCGACAGGGTCGAATTGGGACGATATATTACGCCTTATGGTATCAATCTGTCTTTGGGAGATGATGGTTGGACTTGGATCTACGATGTGACAGATTATTTGCCACTTTTAAGAGACAGCGTAGAGCTTGAATGTGGGAACTGGCAAGAGCTTCTGGATTTGAAATTTGCTTTTATTGAAGGGACGCCACCCAGAGATGTGATTAACGTTGAGGCGTTTTGGAACGGCACGTATTATCTGAATTCATGGGATGACAATGTTCAGAGTCATCAGCATACCGTAGCACCAAATGAAGAAATGTTTCGACTTGTCACCAGGGCAAGCGGTCATGGCTTTGGGCAAGGGAACAATTGTGGGGAATTCTGTTACAACACCCACAGCGTCCTTGTAGATTCAACGGAGCATTGGAGTTGGGAGATTATGCAGGAATGTGCTGACAACCCTCTTTACCCCCAAGGCGGAACTTGGATTTATGACCGGGCAGCGTGGTGTCCAGGCGCCCCTGTAGCCACCCAACGTTTTGAGCTTACTCCATGGGTTGTGGGGCAGAGCACTTTTGAAGTCGAGTATGATGTTACGGATGATCCTTATGGAAACTACCGCATGGAAGGCCAAATCATTTCCTATTCTGCACCCAACATGTCTCACGATGTTGAACTCATGGATATTCTCTCCCCCAATGATCGAAAAGTGCTCTCAAGATGGAATCCTGTATGTGAAGATCCAGTTGTGCTGATTAGAAATAACGGTTCCGAACCACTTGAGCAATGCCAGTTTACGTATGGTGTTGCTGGAGAGGAGCCTCAGACATATGTATACATTCCTGTCGTTCCCCTTCAGTTTTTAGAATCAGTTCAAGTCAGTCTTCCTTATGATGCCACTGCTTATACTGAGGGAGATGACGAATACCTCTTGTCGTTTCAAGTGTCAGTGGATCTGGTGCTGGAAGTCGACGAGGAGCCATCAAATGGAACCGCTCACACGTCATTTCGCCGTCCACCGACATGGGCGTACAATGACTTAGATGACAACAGAATCATCGTTTGGACGAAAACAAACAATGTACCCTATGAGACGACAGTCGAGCTCAGAGATAGGAATCAGAATGTCATTTGGGAGCGCGGGTATACCGAGGCAAATACAATATATCGCGACACGATCGAGCTCAACTCTGGATGTTACAGGTTTACAGTTCTTGACTATGGTGACGATGGATTGTCGTTCTGGGCAAACAATGACGGCAGTGGATATGTCAGATTTAAAAAAGTGGCTGGCGGGAATTTCGCAACACTTGAGGCCGATTTTGGCAAGGCAATATCTCAGGCGTTTCGTTTCGAGACGAATTTGATTTCAGACGTTGAGGATGTCGTCCCTGTCTTCGACTCTGCCGAAGTAACGGTCTTTCCAAATCCAGCTCAGGGATCAGTTCGTGCAAGACTTGAAGGGTTCGATTCGGAAGTAGAATGGGTTCTGAGAAATGCAATGGCGAAAGAGCTTCAGTCGGGTACGTTCAGACCTTCAAATGGGTTGTTGTTGTCTTTTGAGATGTCTGACTATGCGATAGGGATGTACAGTTTAGAGGTTTCTGATCGTGAAAACAGAATAATTAGTTGGATTATTCGAGAATAGAGGGGTGTTTTGTTGTGAATTTAAGAATATTAAGTTATCACCCCCACTGTTGAGGGGGTGTGAATTACTTTTTACGTCTTTTTGAATAGTCATCTTCTTTAATGGTGTAAATTTGTATATAGATTCGCAGATTTCAAGTTGTACACCCTTTAAACATTCATAGATGAGCCTAAATCGCCAACAGGTCATGCACGATGTGCTAGACCGCAAGCCGAAACCTCCCAAGCGTCCAGACAATAAAATCTCTACCTATTACGGAGAGAATGTGTTCAACAAGTTTGTCATGCGTTCATACCTTCCTGATGAAGCCTATGAAGGGATTCTTAGAGCAATGGACGACGGCACCCCTGTAGATAGAAAGGTTGCAGACCAAACCGCTTCAGCAATGAAAGAGTGGGCTATTTCACGTGGAGCGACACATTATACGCATTGGTTTCAGCCTTTAACGGGTACTACCGCTGAAAAGCATGACAGTTTCATTGCACCTACAGGTGATGGTCGTGCGATTGAGAAATTCGATGGATCTCTGTTGGTTCAACAAGAGCCAGATGCATCGTCATTTCCAAGTGGAGGAATTAGAAATACGTTCGAGGCACGAGGTTACACGCTTTGGGATCCTACATCTCCGGCATTTGTGTGGGGAGAGACGTTATGTATCCCCACGATCTTTATCAGTTACACTGGGTTTGCGCTCGACAACAAAACGCCTCTGTTAAAGGCGCTTTCTGCGATCGACAATGCCGCAACGTCTGTTTGCCAGTATTTTGACAAAAACATCACAAAAGTGAATGCTTCTCTGGGTTGGGAGCAAGAGTATTTTTTAGTGGACAAAGCCTTGTTTGCAGCGCGACTAGACCTATCGATGACAGGGCGTGCCTTGTTTGGTGCGCAGCCTGCAAAGGGGCAGCAGTTAGATGACCACTACTTCGGTTCGATTCCTCAAAGAATTAGTGCTTTTATGAAGGACTTCGAACTTGAAGCTCATCTTCTGGGGATCCCTGTCACTACGAGACACAATGAGGTTGCACCGAATCAATTCGAACTTGCACCTGTCTATGAAGAAGCAAACCTTGCGAATGACCACAACCTTTTGTTAATGGAACTTCTTGAAGTTGTTGCTCAACGTCATGATTTCAGGTGTCTGCTCCATGAAAAGCCTTTCGGTGGTTTGAATGGATCCGGCAAGCATAACAACTGGTCATTAAGTACGAATACTGGAGTGAATCTTTTGCAGCCTGGAAAGAACCCCAAGTCGAATATGCGATTCTTGACCTTTTTCGTAAATACACTTGCGGCGCTTCACACGCATGCAGACATTGTAAGGGCAAGTTTTGCGGGAGTTGGGAATGATCACCGTCTGGGCGCACAAGAAGCACCTCCTGCGATTATCTCTGCTTTTATCGGGACTCAGTTAAGTCAACTTCTCGATGATTTAGAGGTGAACATCAAGCACGGTAAATTAACGCCGGCAGACAAAACAGCTCTCAAGTTAGAAATAGGCAGGATTCCTGAAGCATTGCTTGACAATACAGATCGAAACAGAACCTCACCTTTCGCCTTTACGGGGAATAAGTTTGAGTTAAGAGCGGTGGGTTCTTCTGCCAATTGTGCGTTGCCGATGACTGTGTTAAATACAATCGTAGCGGATCAGCTTGAGAAATTTAAAGTGTCAGTTGACAAAAGAATAAGCAAAGGGGTTGGAAAAGACGAGTCCATCTTAAAAGAGCTACAGGTACTTATTAAGCAAAGCAAAAACATTCGATTTGAAGGCAATGGCTACGGAGATGAATGGCTAAAAGAAGCGAAGAAGCGAGGTCTGTCAAACTTAACAACGACACCCGAAGCCTTAACGGTTTGGGGGAGGAAAGAAGTCATCGATCTATTTGATCAAATGAAAGTTCTTCATCCAGCAGAGATGGAAGCGAGGCAAGAAGTAGAGTACGAGAAATATGTGATGCATCGACAGATTGAAGCGAACATCTTGATTGATATGGCGCGCAACACGATCCTTCCAGCTGCGATTTCATATCAAAACTTTCTGCTCGAAAACATCATTGGTGTGGAGGAGGTTTTCGGTAAAAAAGGCAAGAACATGACCTTTCCTCAGCGCGACATACTCACGAAAACGTCTACTCTGGTGAATGAGCTGTACGAGGCTTTGTCAAACCTGAAAGAAAATAAAATTGAGGTCAATAGCAGAAAAAATCCTCATAAAATTGCGGACGGATATGGCACTGTAATTATGCCTCTAATAGAAGAGTTAGGTGAGATATGCACACAGCTTGAGGGGTTGATAGACAATGAGTTATGGCCTCTACCGAAATTCCACGAATTGTTGTTTACGCGTTGATTTTTCGGTTTTAAATAGGGCCATTCACATTAAGTTGTTACGGTATTGTCATTATTCTAGCAATTAAACGCTCCTTTTTCAGTACTTTCGAACCTTAGAAATCTTAGAATAAATTAGAATGCAAAGTTACCTGCAAGTAATAATCACACGTTTTGTTGTGTCTTTTGTCTTTTTATTTGGCGCTTTGAGCGGAAACATCGCTCAAGAGTTACATGAAGAAGCTGATATCGCTTTTAACAGACGTGGTTATTTTGAAGCGTCTAGTGACTACGTTGCTGCCTACGCAAAAGTGAAATCAGATTTAATGCTGAAAGCATATTGTGCGTTCCAAGCTGGAGAATGTTTCCGGTTGATGCACGACCCACGAGGTGCAACCGAGTGGTATGACAAAGCGCTGGGCTTACGTTACGCGAAGACGAATCCAAGAATCTATCTGTTATATGGTGATGCGCTTCGTGACCAAGAAGATTACTACACCGCGATGGAGTGGTACGAAAAGTTTGGTGAGAATGGAGACAGATCTCTGGCAGACGCTAGAATAGAAGCGGCAGACATTGCTGCAATTGCGATGGAAGAGCCTCCAAGTCGTTTTATTGTGGAGCCGATGATCATTGTGAATTCACCTTCGTATGATTTTGCACCTGTCTATGCGTCAAAGAAATCGAATGTTCTCGTTTTTGCATCTTCAAGGTTGGGTTCTACAGGATCAGGTGAGGATCCCATTACTGGAGAAAGATATATGGATTTGTTCACGACAACTCAAGATAAGAAAGGAGATTGGAAAACACCAGAACCACTTTCGAATCTATGTTCAGATGACAACGAAGGTTCCGCTTCTTTTGACAAGAGATTTAAGACCATTTACTTTACAAGATGTGTTGATCAGGATGGTTCAAATCTAGCTTGCGACATTTATTATGCGCCTGTTATTGGAAACGATTTCGGCGCTCCTCAACCACTATTTCTTGTGAACAGAGAAGAGGATGACTCTACCCAAATAGGTCATCCAGCATTGTCCTTGGATGACAACTACATGGTTTTTGCTTCTGATCTACCGGGTGGCTTTGGCGGGAAAGATCTTTGGTTTGCGGCTTTCAATGATGACAATGATACATGGGGCTTGCCACAGAATCTTGGTGCATCAATCAATACAGCTGGTGACGAAATGTTTCCGTCTTTTAGAGCAAATGGGGCCTTGTATTTCTCATCGAATGGCCACGGTGGTTTAGGTGGGTTTGATCTATGTTTTGCTGAGGAACGCGAGGGAGTGATGGCGTTCTCTGATGTTGAAACTTTGCCTTATCCACTGAGTTCTGCAAACGATGAGCTTGGGATTATTTTTAAAGGACAAACCAACACGGGTATTTTCTCATCCAACCGCAATGGTGGCAAAGGGCAGGATGATCTTTATGAATTCAGACTCCCACCGATGGAATTTTGCTATAGAGCATATGTATATGACTACGATACTGGAATGCCGGTAAGTGGAGCTTCTATTACATTGGAAAGTTCAGAAGGAAATATTTCCACTGAAACCTCCAATGAGGACGGTTCACTGGAGCTTTGTGATGGCGAAATCGAAGAGGGTGTATCTTATGATGTTGACGTTAAAAATGAAGGCTTTATTGGGACTGGAGATAGATTTTCAAGCATCGGACTTACAGAGTCAACCACTTTTGCTCGTGAATACTTTTTAAAAGAAATCGTATTGGAGAAAGAGTATGACATGCCTCTCGTACTGTATCCAACTGCAAGCGCTGAGTTGTTGATCAATGACGAAGTCAATTCAGCAGATTCACTTGAATTTCTTTTAGATCTTCTCGTTCGTAATGAGAATTTAGTCATTCAATTGGAAGCGCACACGGACAGTCGTGGAACAGGATCTTCAAACAAGAAGCTCAGCCAAAAACGTGCTGAGACTTGTGTTAACTTCTTGTTGGATAAAGGCATCTCTCAAGACAGACTTGTTCCTTTCGGATATGGTGAAGAAATGCTCATCATTAATGATGAGCAGATTGCCAAACTTCCTGCCTCTGAAAGAGAAGCTGCACACCAAGTAAATAGACGTACTGTATTTAGAATCATACGTTTTGATTACGTTCCAACTGAAGAGTAACGAATAAACTTTACAATTGACAGACGCAAGTAGGTACGCAGCACGCGGAGTAAGTGCAGGGAAAGAGGATGTTCATGCAGCAATTAAAAACGTAGATAAGGGATTGTTCCCTCAAGCGTTTTGTAAAATAATTCCTGACTATTTAACAGGCAGTCTCGAACATTGCGTCATCATGCACGCTGATGGGGCGGGGACCAAATCTGCTTTGGCATATATGTACTGGAAGGAAACAGGAGATCTCTCTGTTTGGAAGGGGATTGCACAAGACGCTTTAATTATGAATGTTGATGACTTGATATGTGTAGGTGCTACTGGTCCTATGCTCTTGTCGTCAACCATCGGAAGGAACAAACATCTCATTCCAGGAGAAGTGATCTCAGCGATCATTCAAGGCACAGAAGCGCTTCTTGTAGATCTCAGAAAAGAAGGGGTTGATATCATCTCAACTGGCGGAGAAACAGCTGATGTGGGAGATCTGGTCCGAACGATTATTGTGGACTCTACTGTGGTTGCTCGAATGAGAAGAGATCAAGTGATTGACAACGCAAACATCGTTCCTGGAGATGTCGTGGTAGGTCTGTCAAGTTCAGGTCAGTCATCCTACGAAACCCAATTCAATGGTGGGATGGGGAGCAATGGTCTTACCTCTGCACGTCACGATATGTTTGATAAAACGTTGTCAGAACGTTTCCCTGAAAGCTATGATCCTGGAACTGACGCGAAGTTCATATATACGGGCGATTGCGATCTTACAGACCCCATTGAAGGTGTTCCACTTGATGCTGGAAAGTTGGTGCTTTCTCCGACGCGTACTTACGCCCCGATTGTGAAAGACTTTTTGACAGATTGGCGTGACAGTGTTCACGGCATGGTTCATTGTTCGGGAGGAGCGCAAACAAAGGTCCTTCACTTTGTAAATAATGTCCACGTCATCAAGGATAACCTGTTTCCTACTCCGGTTTTATTCAAAAAAATACAATCGGCCTCAGGAACGTCTTGGGAAGAGATGTACAAAGTCTTCAATATGGGGCATAGGCTAGAAGTTTACACTTCTGAAGAGGCTGCAAAGGCATTGATTTCTATCTCTGCAGATCGTGGAGTCGACGCAAAAATCATAGGTCGTTGTGAAGCATGTTCTCATGGCAGTGTAACGGTGTCTGGAGAACATGGTGTATTTAAGTATACCAATTAATCATGGTAGATTTACTCGCAAAACTGGAGGCGATTAGCGACAGATTTCGCGAGGTCGAGAAATCAATCGGTGACCCTGATTTAATCGCCAACAACAATGCGTACCGTGATGCGATGCGTGAGTATAAAAGGTTGGAGCCCATTGCTGAGCACACAAAGTTGTTTCGAGCCGTTTGGGATGACCTCGCTCAAGCAAAAGAATGGGCGAAATCGGATGATGCAGATTACCGTGAAATGGGGAGTGAAGAGATTTCTCCATTGCAAGCAAAACTCGAAGAAATTGTATTGACTGCAAGAGAGATGCTTCTTCCACGGGACGAGGCCGATGATCGAGATGTTGTTTTAGAAGTCAGAGCTGGCACAGGGGGTGATGAAGCGGCGATCTTTGCGGGTGAGCTGGTCAGGATGTATTTGCGCCATGTAGAATCTAAGGGGTGGAAACATACTTTTGTTTCATCTTCTGAAGGCACTGTGGGTGGATTTAAGGAGGCGGTCATCAATCTAAGTGGCGATGGAGTTTATGGGTGGTTGAAATTTGAAAGTGGCGTCCATAGAGTCCAAAGAGTCCCAGCAACAGAATCACAAGGAAGGGTACATACTTCAGCTGCAACTGTCGCCATTCTTCCAGTCGCTGAAGAAGTGGATGTTGAACTGAAAGTATCTGATTTAAGACGAGATACATATAGAGCGAGTGGGGCAGGAGGTCAGCACGTCAACAAAACAGAAAGTGCTGTGCGTTTAACACACCTCCCTACAGGTCTTGTTGTCGAATGTCAAGATGGGCGCTCTCAACACAAGAATCTAGAGCACGCAATGCAGGTGATGCGGACACGTCTTTTTGAAAAAGAACGTCAGAAGCAGGAAGACGAACGCTCGGAAAATAGAAAGGTTCTTGTGTCATCTGGAGACCGTAGCGCAAAAATCAGGACCTATAATTTCCCTCAAGGAAGAGTCACAGATCATCGGATTGGATTTACTTCTCATGCGCTCCCAGCTATTTTAGCGGGTGACTTGACAGAAGTCATTGAAGCGTTGCATCTCGCAGAGAAAGCAGAACTCTTAAAGAATTTATAAAGACGTAAAACAACCAAGTTTTGGCACGGATAAGAACACTAAATAATCGCACTGAACTCTACGAAGCTATACTTGCGAAAAAATCTTACCTATGTGTAGGTCTTGACCCCGACCCCAATCTTATTCCAGCTTGCTTTGGCTCAGGAGTTGATGCTCTTGAAGCGTTCTGTATGTCTATCGTTGATTGTACGCATCATGTCGCTGTTGCTTATAAGCCTAACCTTGCTTTTTTCGAACCCTACGGAGCGGAAGGCTTTTCTGCGCTTGAGAGAATCATTCAAGCGATACCTGGCGAGTGTCTTGTGATCGCGGATGCCAAACGTGGTGACATCGGAAACACCTCTCGCAAGTACGCTACAGCGATGTTTGACACCCTGGGGGCCGATGCAGTGACTGTCGCACCCTATATGGGTGAGGACTCTGTGAGGCCGTTCACTGACCGAAAAGACCGTTGGACCATTCTCCTTGCCCTCACATCCAATCCTGGAGCTGACGATTTCGAGTTCCATGGTTCTCCTCCATTGTTTGAGAAAGTACTGACAAAAGCATCCGATTGGGGAACGCCCGACAACCTGATGTTTGTTGTAGGAGCGACAAGGCCAGAAGTTTTGTCCCGTGTAAGAGCGCTCGTTCCAGATTCATTTCTTCTTGTACCAGGAGTCGGTGCACAGGGAGGCGATCTCAATGCTGTGGCTTCTGCGGGTCTCAACGCTCAATGTGGCCTCCTGGTGAACTCTTCACGTGGCATATTGTATGCATCGAAGTCTCCCAAGACCAGGTCAGATGCTTCAAGCGCATCGCGAATTGAAGCAGAAAAACTGGCTTCCAAGATGGCCGTCACCCTGGGATTGTAAATCAAATCACTCCGTGTGCAAAACCTCTTCAAAAAGCTTAGGCAGATTAAAGTGGAATACGTAGTTTAGGGCGTGCTTTTTAAATTCAAAACTTTCAAGAGGCTTTACCTTGCCTTAAGCGCGGTAACAATCGTAGTCTTGCTAGGCAGTTTGGGCTATGTGTATATCGTGGGTGGCTTTACTTGGATTGAGGCCTTCTACATGACGGTTATTACGATCTCTACTGTAGGTTTTCGAGAAGTACATGAACTCACTCCTGGAGGGATGCTTTTCACTTCCTTCCTGATTATTTCAAGTATTAGTGCTTTTGCCTATTCAATTTCTGCCCTTACTACGTATTTTGTCGACGGGGAATATCGTAACACATTTAAAGTTGCTAGATTGAAGAAAGATATGGATAAATTAGAAAACCACGTGATTGTTTGTGGTTACGGTAGAGTGGGAGAAATGGCCGTTTCAGAACTCCAAGATCACGACACCACTGTCGTCGTTATCGAAAAGGATGAGGTCCTTTCTGCGGCCCTGCGCACAAAAGGGGTTCTGGTTATTTCGGGTGATGCAACGAGAGACGAAAATCTCGAAAAAGCGGGCATTATGAATGCAAGGGCATTGATTGCAACGATGCCAGTTGATGCTCACAATCTTTACGTCATCCTGTCTGCTAGAGAGTTAAATAGCAAACTGCTTTTAATTAGCAGAGCTTCTCAAATGAATTCAGTGCACAAGCTTAAAGTGGCCGGTGCAGACAATGTCATCATGCCAGACAAAGTCGGTGGTGCCCATATGGCTTCGCTTGTTGCGATGCCTGACGTCGTTGAGTTTTTAGACCACATCAGTATTCAGGGAGGTGATTCAATCAATCTAGAAGAGATTTCGATGGATCAATTGCCTGCAGAAATGAATTCATCCACATTGGGCGATATTGTTGAGCATGACAGATTAGGGATTAACATCGTGGGCCTGAAGAGGGCTAACGGTGAATATGAAATTAATCCTGGACCTTCCACTGTGCTCGATGGTGCTTGTAAATTATTTGTGCTCGGTACTGCTGAGCAAATCAGATCATTTAACAGCATACTTAAATACACCCATCCTTATCCTTGAAACACTTCGAAGCCTTAACTTTCTCACAATTAAAATCTTTATTCTAAAAGTATGTCTTTATTAAAAAACGTATTCCTCGTCCTGATTGGATTAATGTCACCTGTTGTCTCAATCGCTCAAAGTGGATCCATAGATAGTGTCATTGATCAATACATGGGCCCAATTACTCAGACTGTTGAGGAAGTGATTTTTTTCACGATCCCAGTGGGGTTTGGAATTCAAGTTCCATTTGTCTTGATTTGGTTGTTGTTCGGTGCCATTTTCTTCACCTTTTATTTTAATTTTATTTCCATCAGTGGATTTAAGCACGCACTAGATGTCGTCAGAGGAAAATTTGACAATCCCAATAAAAATGAAAAGGGAGAAGTAAGTCACTTTCAGGCTTTGACAGCGGCACTTTCCGGAACAGTGGGGGTCGGTAACATTGCGGGTGTTGCCATTGCAGTTTCTATTGGTGGACCCGGAGCCACATTCTGGATGATTGTCGCCGGTCTATTAGGGATGAGTGCAAAGTTTGTTGAGTGTACTCTGGGAACAAAGTATCGCATTGAAAATGCAGATGGTTCTGTTTCAGGAGGGCCTGCTTATTATTTGAGCAGGGGACTTGCAAAAAAAGGCAAGGGCTTTGGACAGCTTGGCAAAGTGCTTGCGATCATGTTTTCAGTCGCTTGTATCGGGGGTTCACTGGGTGGAGGGAACATGGTTCAAATCAATCAGGCCACCAAACAACTTATTCATGCAACGGGTGGCGTGGATTCTTTTTTCTATGGCCAATCTTGGATTTTCGGAACATTAATGGCTGTTCTTGTCGGTGTAATTATCATTGGCGGGATTAAGAGTATTGCAAAGGTTACAGACAAAGTCGTCCCTTTGATGGTCGGCGTCTATGTGTTGAGTGCGCTCGTTGTCTTAGGTGTAAATTTCTCCCACATTCCAAATGCCTTCGGACAGATTTTTAATGGTGCCTTTAACTCAGGCGCGATGTATGGAGGTATTATTGGCGTCATGATTCAAGGTTTCAAACGCGCTGCATTCTCTAACGAGGCAGGTATCGGTTCTGCGTCTATTGCACATTCAGCAGCAAAGACCGAGGAGCCTGTTTCTGAAGGCATGGTGAGTCTTTTGGAACCGTTTATTGACACGGTTGTCATCTGTACAATGACAGCGCTTGTCATTGTTATATCAGGCTATGGAGGTGACGGAGCAGCTCTGGCTCATTCACTTGCAGATTCTGGAGAATTAAAAGCGATTGAATTAACATCTGCAGCATTCAGTCAGACAATCTCTTGGTTCCCAATCGTGCTGTCTGTATCCGTCATCCTGTTCGCTCTTTCGACGATGTTAAGTTGGAGTTATTATGGACTGAAATCGTGGACCTATATCTTCGGAGAATCTAAAATCGCAGACATTAGCTACAAGGTGTTATTCTGTGCTTTTGTCATTATCGGTTCTGCCATCTCTGCAAAAAGTGTTTTCGGATTCGGAGATGCCATGATTTTTGCCATGTGTTTTCCCAACGTCTTAGGACTGTATCTCCTTGCCCCAGAGGTGAAGTCAGATCTGAAAGACTATTTAAAGCGCGTGAAGTCTGGTGAAATCGTTCAATATAAAAAATAACACAGATTCGTTATCTCGCCGAGACGATGCCTTTCATTTAATTTCTATCATCATTGTCATCTTATTGTCCTTGCTTGCATGGGGAGTAGAATCGATGAGATTTCCATCACCGAGAGTTGATGTTTCAGAATTCCTTGAGTTGCTGGACACATGGCCTGTCGGGGATCGTTTGAATGCCTCCTTACCATCTTTGTCAAACAAGACAAATGACAGTGCCTCAAGCAATCGTTCCTACTCTAGACCGAACTCCAGAACGTATTCTAAACCGAAGCGATCCTACAATTCAAATGCCCTCTATGCTCCAGTGGCTACTCCTGAGCCTCTTTCTATCTACATTAATGACATAGACAGTGTCTCATTAGAACGTTTGCCTGTATTTGGTCCTGTCCTCTCCGGGCGTACGGTAAAATACCGGAAATTGCTTGGCGGTTTCGTTGATGTCCGTCAGCTTCAGGAGGTGTATGGATTCAATGATGAATCTTTTAATGATGTAGCGGGTTGGTTTAAAGTTGATTCTGAAAATGTGCTTCAGATTTGTATTGATACGGCCTCCTGGTCACAAATGCGAAAACATCCATACATAGGTTTTGAAGGAGCTCGAATGATTGAGAGATATAGAAGGCATCATGAAATCAACAAGCTTGATGACCTTCGGCAAATGCCATTGATGAATGACAGTACGTGGAAGGTTTGGTCCCCATATATCAAGGTTGTTACAATAAATGATCATTTGTAACTAATCATAGACTTATCTAACGACCTTAGCGAAATGAACTTTGAACTGACAGCCGATCAAGTAATGATTAAGGAAACGGTGAGTGAATTTGCGCATCGTAGAATTTTGCCAAATCGCATGATTTGGGACGAAGCACAGATATTTCCCGTTGATGTTTTTCGAGAAATGGGTGAGATAGGTCTCATGGGAATGCTTGTGCCTGAAGAATATGGTGGAGCGGGATTGGGATATATTGAGTATAAGATTGCACTCGAAGAAATTTCTCGTGTGTGTGGATCGGTGGGTCTGAGTATGGCTGCGCACAACAGTTTATGTACAGGTCACATACTTCAGTTTGGTACGGAAGAACAGAAAAAGAAATACTTGCCCAAGCTTGCATCTGCAGAATGGATTGGTGCGTGGGGGCTGACAGAAGCAAATACAGGGTCAGACGCGTTAAGAATGCAATGCGTTGCAAAGAAGGAAGGCGAGTACTGGGTGATTAATGGGACAAAGAATTTTATCACTCACGGTACCAGTGGCGATGTCGCTGTTGTGTTGGTTCGTACGGGAGATCTTTTGGACAGCCATGGGATAACGACGTTTGTAGTGGAACGATCTACTCCAGGGTTTTCGGGAGGCAAAAAAGAAAACAAACTGGGCATGCGTTGTAGTGAAACATCTGAAATGGTTTTTGACAACTGCAGAGTTCATGAATCTCAAATCCTTGGAGAAGTTGGAGAAGGGTTTATACAAGCGATGAAAGTGCTTGATGGTGGGCGGATAAGTATTGGAGCGATGAGCTTAGGAATTGCTCAAGGTGCCTACGACACCGCGTTGTCATATTCAAAAGAAAGAAAACAATTTGGTCAAGCGATATCAAGGTTTCAAGCGATTGCCTTCAAATTAGCAGATATGGCCGTGGCCATTGAGATATCTGACTTGCTGCTGTTGAAGGCTTGTACACTAAAGAACGCTGGTAAGCCGTGTACTTTGGCCAGCGCCATGGCAAAGTATGAGTCAAGCGAAGTCGCGGTAAAGGTCTCTACGGAGGCGGTGCAGATCCTTGGTGGTTATGGTTATACCAAAGATTTTCCTGCTGAAAAATACTACAGAGATTCTAAGCTGTGTACCATAGGAGAGGGGACTTCTGAAATTCAAAAATTAGTAATTGCAAGAGAATTGGTTAGGTAGTTAGTTTAATCTATCTTTGCACCTCAATTTTTTGATTATGCTCAGCATCCCAGTAAAAGAAAACGACAACATTGAACGTTGTTTAAAGCGCTTTAAGAAGAAATTCGATCGCACTAAAAAGATGAAGGAACTTAGAACTCGTCGTGAGTTTGTGAAGCCAAGTCTTATAAACCGTGAGGCTCGAAAGAAAGCAGTCTACAAAAATCTGAAGTCTGTAAAGGAAGATTAGACGGATTAACACACTGTCTCAGTGTGTAATAATTATATTTTCGACGAAACACTTGTTTTTATCGATAAAAATAGCGAGATTGCAACACATTCTCGCTATTTTTATGTTCTGAACTTTTCGCCTCGAAACAAACCATGACTACATTAACTGATTTTCTTGATTTTCTTCAAAAGGAAAAGCGAGGTTCCGAACATACCCTGAGATGCTATCGATCTGATTTAAATCAGATTATTAAGTACATGACTGATCATTATGACGAGGATGACTTGTGTAATATCAAAGGTGATTGGGTGAGGTCTTGGGTTGTCGAGATGATGAAACAAGGGAAAGCTCCTCGTACCATTCACAGAAAAGTTTCTGCATACAGGACATTTTCTAAGTATGCCAGAAGGAAAGGTATTATGGATTCTAATCCTGTCGAATCGGTGATTCTCCCCAAATTGCAAACACGTCTTCCAGAAGTAGTTCCTGAATATGCAATGAGAGATCTCTTTAGTGAAGATCTCTTTCCTGACGACTGGAAAGGAAGAAGGGATCGATCGATGATGGCACTCCTTTATGAAACAGGTATAAGGTTAAGTGAGTTGATAGGGTTGCGCGTTTCTGATGTAGATGGAGGAAGAAAGACATTGAAGGTTCTTGGAAAAGGATCCAAAGAGAGGCTTCTTCCACTGATGCCACATACTTTAGAAAGTATCATGATGCACGTAATGGATAGGCCTGTTGGTGGTGAAGAGTTATTTGTTACTGATGCCGGTAAATCTCTTTACCCATCATTTGTTTATCGTCGTGTAAATTATTACCTTGGTGAAGTGAGTACGTTGCAGAAATGTAGCCCTCACGTTTTACGACACACCTTTGCTACTCATTTATTGAATCGCGGTGCTGAACTTGCAGCTGTTAAGGAACTACTAGGTCATGCTAGTCTCGCTTCAACTCAAATTTACACGCATCACACGACAGCAAAGTTGAAGGAGTTTCACCGTGCAAGCCCTTTGGACAAACGTCCAAAATAATGCACTTAACAACAGACGTTCACCATGCAGGTGCAAATAAATTCCATTCACTTTGACGCTGATAAGGCGTTATTAGCATTTATTGAAGCAAAAATTCAAAAGCTTACAACTTTTAATGACTCCATTATTTCTGGAGATGTTTTTTTACGCATTGAGAAGAGCAATGACAGAGAGAATAAGCTTGTTGAGATTAAACTTCATTTGCCAGGAAAAGAACTTTTCGCAAAGCGCAACGCCACAACTTTTGAGGGTGCGACTGACGAAGTAACAGAGGCCTTAAGAAGACAGATATTAAAGCAACATGCTTGAGTGTTTTTTTAAGAAATTATATTGATATAATTTTAGGTGCAATTATTGCTTGTTTGGACCAAATTATATCGTACATTTGCCCTCCTGAAATTCAGGGGGGTTTTTTTGTGTTTTGTTCTTTGCTTTATTGCCGGTGTAGCTCAGTGGCCAGAGCAGTTGATTTGTAATCAACTGGCCGGGGGTTCGAATCCCTCCACCGGCTCACCGATAAAATATCCTGTACATTCTTAATGTTACAGAGTGTTTTGGGGGTACGCCGGAGTTGGAGAGCCGGGGCAGACTGTAACTCTGTTGTCTTAGACTGAATAGGTTCGATTCCTATTACCCCCACATTTTCACAAGCATTAAACTGTTTGAGGAAATTACCAAGCGGAAGTAGCTCAGTTGGTAGAGCATCAGCCTTCCAAGCTGAATGTCGCGAGTTCGAACCTCGTCTTCCGCTCGATTCAAGCCGATGTAGCTCAGGGGTAGAGCGCGTCCTTGGTAAGGACGAGGTCATGGGTTCAATTCCCATCATTGGCTCATATCATTAAAAAGAAATAGAAATTAATAATAACATATAAATCATAAAAACGTTGAGATTATGGCAAAAGAAAAATTTGACCGATCAAAACCACACGTTAACATTGGCACTATTGGCCACGTTGACCACGGAAAGACTACTTTAACAGCTGCGATCACGAAGGTGATGGCTGATGCTGGGTACTGCGAGGCAAGCTCGTTTGACCAAATTGACAACGCACCTGAGGAAAAGGAGCGTGGAATTACGATTAACTCTTCACACGTAGAGTATTCAACTGAAGCGCGTCACTACGCTCACGTTGATTGCCCAGGTCACGCTGACTATGTGAAGAATATGGTAACTGGTGCTGCCCAAATGGACGGTGCTATACTCGTTGTTGCTGCTACTGATGGCCCTATGCCTCAGACGCGTGAGCACATCCTACTTGGACGCCAGGTTGGTATTCCTCGTATCGTTGTTTTCATGAACAAAGCGGACATGGTAGACGATGAAGAATTGCTTGAATTGGTGGAGATGGAAGTTCGTGAACTTCTTTCTTTCTACGACTATGATGGAGACAACTCTCCTGTAATTACTGGTTCTGCACTTGGTGGTCTTAATGGAGACGCGAAGTGGGTCGATTCAATTAAGGAGCTCATGACTGCAGTTGACTCTTGGATTGAAATTCCACCACGTGACAACGAGAAGCCATTCCTTATGTCTATTGAGGATGTTTTCACAATCACTGGTCGTGGAACAGTTGCAACTGGACGTATTGAAACGGGTATCATTAATACAGGTGATGAAGTTGATATTATCGGTATGCAAGACGAGAAAGTCAAGTCGACCATCACTGGTGTAGAGATGTTCCGTAAGATATTGGACAGAGGTGAAGCTGGAGACAATGTAGGTCTGTTACTTCGTGGTATCGATAAGACCGATATTAAGCGTGGTATGGTCATATCTCGTCCTGGAACAATCACTCCACATAAAAAGTTCAAGGCAGAGGTATACATCCTAAAGAAAGAAGAGGGTGGACGTCATACGCCATTCCACAACAAGTACCGTCCTCAGTTCTACTTCCGTACAACTGACGTTACTGGTGAGATCTCTCTAGAAGCAGGTCGTGAAATGGTAATGCCAGGAGACAACGTAACGATCGATGTAGAGTTAATCGCTTCTGTTGCTATGGACAAGGGTCTACGTTTCGCTATCCGTGAGGGTGGACGTACTGTAGGTGCTGGTCAGGTAACTGAAATAGTCGGTTAATTTATGAGGGTTTTCCTCTATATAAATCTTCGAGAAGAAGGTGCCTTTTTAAGGTGCCTTCTTCCCGTATTTACGGGCGTAGCTCAATTGGCAGAGTAGTGGTCTCCAAAACCATTGGTTGTAGGTTCGAGTCCTACCGCCCGTGCAAATAAAGAAACAATGTCTCAAATAACGAATTATATTAAAGAGTCCTACAGTGAGCTTGTCACCAAGGTTACTTGGCCTACTTGGAAAGAACTTCAGGAGTCTTCAGTTCTAGTATTTGTTGCATCCTTACTTATTGCGGGTGTAGTATTTGTGATGGATTGGGCATTTGGAGTAAATACATCAGACTCTATCTGGAAAGGTGTTGTTGGTACTATTTATGATTTATTTTAGAACGATTTGCAAACGATGAGTGAAATAGAGAAAAAGTGGTATGTAGTCCGGGCCGTTAGTGGTCAGGAAAAGCGAGTAAAGGAGACTATCGAAACGGAAGTCGCTGCTGCTGGTTTACAAGACTATGTCGGTCAAGTACTTATTCCTATTGAGAAAGTTTTTCAAATTCGCAAGGGTAAAAAAGTCAGTAAGGAAAAGAATTTATTTCCTGGGTATGTATATATCCAAGCTGCTCTTGTAGGAGAAATACCTCACCTCGTAAAGAATGTTACCAATGTGATTGGATTTCTCGGTGCTGAAAAGCGAGGCGCCCCAATGCCTATCCGCCAACATGAAGTTAACCGCATTTTAGGTGTGGTCGATGAAATGGCAGATGCTGAGGAAGAAATTAACATACCATATAAAGCTGGCGAATTGGTGAAGGTCATAGATGGTCCATTTAATGGATTCCTTGGCAACATCGAAGAAGTCAACGAAGACAAAAAGAAATTAAAAGTGATGGTAAAGATCTTCGGTCGTAAGACACCGGTAGAACTTGGCTATTTACAAGTAGAAAAAGATAATTAAACGGAACAGACAGTTAGAGACGTTCGCATGTCCCCTTGAATGCTTCCCATTCGCGCGAATCTCAAGACTGTTCATTATATATAAATAAAATGGCGAAAGAAGTAGCTGGACTAATAAAGCTGCAAATACGTGGTGGAGCAGCCAACCCTGCACCTCCTGTCGGACCGGCCCTCGGTGCGAAAGGAGTAAATATCATGGAGTTCTGTAAGCAATTTAATGCTAGAACCCAAGATAAAGCTGGTAAGGTACTCCCCGCAGTTATCACTGTCTATGTTGACAAGTCGTTTGACTTCGTCATCAAGACACCCCCTGCTGCCATCCAATTAATGGAAGCAGCAAAACTCAAAAGTGGTTCTCCGGAATCTAATAGAGTTAAAGTGGGTCGTGTTAATTGGGATCAAATCCGCGTTATAGCAGAAGACAAAATGCCTGATCTGAATTGCTTTTCCATAGAATCTGCCATGAAAGTGGTCGCAGGAACAGCACGAAGTATGGGTATTAATGTCACTGGAAATTTTCCTTCTTAAGTCACAAACCGCACAAAAATGGGACGACTAACAAAACACCAGAAGGCGGTTGCCGAGAAATTCGACGCCGAAAAGCCTTATACGCTTGACAAAGCATCTTCACTTGTGAAAGATTGCTCAACGACGAAATTCGATGCCTCGGTAGACCTTGCCGTGCGACTTGGAGTAGATCCTCGTAAAGCGAACCAAATGGTTCGTGGCACCGTTTCCTTACCTCACGGAACAGGAAAAGATGTTAAAGTACTAGTACTTTGCCCACCTGACAAAGATCAGGAGGCTTTAGATGCTGGTGCGGATTACGTAGGTCTCGACGAGTATGTGGCTAAAATTAAGGGGGGATGGACCGATGTGGACGTAATTATCACCACACCCCAAGTTATGGGCAAGGTAGGAGCGCTAGGCCGTGTACTCGGACCTCGTGGCCTCATGCCTAACCCTAAGTCGGGAACTGTAACTATGGATGTGGCAAAAGCTGTTACTGACGTAAAAGCAGGTAAGATTGACTTTAAAGTTGACAAGTTTGGAATTATTCATGCTTCAGTAGGAAAGGTCTCTTTTGAGGCTTCTAAAATTGAAGAGAATGCGAATGAACTTATCTCCACTTTAGTTAAGCTAAAGCCTGCTTCTGCAAAAGGGTCTTATATCAAGAGCATTATTATGAGCTCTACAATGGGACCTGGTATTAAAATTGATTTTAAATCTTTGGTTTAACCCCTAAACGCATCAACTATGACACGTCAAGAAAAAGATTTACAGATCAACGAGCTAAAGCAACTATTAGAAGACAATAGTGTTGTTTATCTTACAGACGCCTCCGGGTTAAATTCTGAACAGACAACAACATTACGTCGAGCTTGTTTTAAGAAAGATGTTAGTGTGCGCGTTGTAAAAAACACGCTACTGCGAAGAGCAATGGATGCTTCTGAAGGAACAGATTACAGTGAACTGTATGAAGTTTTGTCTGGACAGACTGCGCTATTATTAGGCAATGTAGGAAACGTTCCTGCGAAGTTGCTTAAGGATTTTCGCAAGAAACACAGCATGCCTCTTCTTAAAGCTGCTTATGTAGAAGAAGCTTGTTACCTAGGTGACAATCAAATAGATGTATTAACAAATGTCAAGTCGAAAGACGAGCTGGTTGCGGATGTAATCGCATTGCTCCAATCTCCGATGAAGAACGTTGTTGGTGCATTAAAATCAAGTGGAAACACAGTTTCTGGTCTAGTCAAGGCGCTGCAAGAACGCGGCTGAGCTTGACATTATTAATTATATGAAAACCAATCAACAAAAATAAATATGGCTGATTTAAAAGTTATGGCCGAAGAGCTCGTTAATCTTACTGTTAAAGAAGTAAACGAACTTGCTACCATCCTTAAGGATGATCACGGCATCGAACCAGCTGCTGCTGCTGTTGCAGTTGCAGGACCCGCTGCTGGCGGAGATGAAGGTGGCGGTGATGAGAAAACGGAATTTGACGTTATTCTCAAAGCTGCTGGCGGATCTAAGCTAGCTGTTGTTAAACTAGTAAAAGAGTTAACAGGCCTCGGCCTTAAAGATGCGAAAGGCATCGTTGACTCTGCACCTGCTCCCCTAAAGGAAGGAATTCCTAAGGACGAAGCTGAAAGCCTCAAGGCACAACTTGAGGAAGCTGGAGCTGAGGTTGAGCTTAAGTAATAGCACAACCCCGACTATTTAAGGTTCAGGGCGAAGAGCAGGTCTTCGCCCTTGAACTATTTTTGCCTGTTATGACTTTTCGTAAGTTAAATAGGTCCTGGTGCCTGCATTGTCTTTGTCTGAAATTAATTTGACCCCACCTACATGTCTTTGGTCAATACCACCCCAGTCGCTACCCGGAAAAACTTTGCATCAGTGGCCCTCCCACTTGAGCATCCGGATTTTCTTGACATCCAACTACGCTCTTTTCAGGAGTTTTTTCAACTTGAAACCAAACCTGAAAATCGTGAATCAGAAGGACTATTTAAAGTATTCAGCGAAAACTTCCCTATCACAGATACAAGGAATCAATTCGTACTCGAATTCTTAGATTATTTTATAGATCCTCCCCGCTACGGCATTACTGAATGTATTGAGCGTGGTCTTACTCACAGTGTCCCACTTAAAGCCAAACTAAAGCTTTATTGTACGGATCCTGAACACGAGGATTTTGAGACCATCGTCCAAGATGTTTATTTGGGTACAATCCCTTATATGACTCCCCAAGGATCATTTGTTGTTAATGGTGCTGAACGCGTCATTGTAAATCAACTTCACCGTTCACCTGGTGTGTTTTTTGGCCAAAGTCGTCACGCAAATGGCACCAAACTTTATTCTGCAAGGATTATTCCTTTTAAAGGATCTTGGATTGAATTTGCGACTGATATTAATGGTGTCATGTACGCCTATATCGATCGAAAGAAAAAGCTACCTGTAACTACTTTGTTGCGTAGTATCGGATACGAAACCGACAGAGATATTCTTGATATTTTTGACCTGGCTGACGAAGTGAAAGTGAGTAAGGCAGCTCTTAAGCGAGCTGTAGGTAGAAAACTTGCTGCCCGTGTATTGAAAGTATGGGTTGAAGATTTTGTGGATGAGGATACAGGCGAAGTAGTATCAATTGAAAGAAATGAGGTGATCCTTGACAGAGAAACGATTCTTGAAAAAGAGCATGTTGCTCTGATCATGGAAAGTGGAACCAAATCTATTATTCTTCACAAGGAGAGTATAAATCAAGCTGATTACGCGATTATTTACAATACACTACAGAAGGACAGCTCAAATTCTGAGAAGGAAGCTGTAGAGTATATCTATCGTCAACTTCGAAATGCTGAGCCGCCAGATTTGGACACTGCCAGAGGTGTGATCGATAAGCTTTTCTTCTCTGAAATGCGTTATGATTTAGGTGAAGTCGGACGTTTCCGTATCAACAGGAAATTGGGATTGGGTGACGACGTGGTCAGCCGAACACTCACAAAGGACGATATTCTTCTCATTATTAAGTATTTGATTGATCTCGTTAACTCTAATGCAGACGTTGACGACATTGACCACTTAAGTAACAGACGTATTCGTACTGTTGGTGAACAGCTTTACTCTCAATTTGGAGTTGGTCTGGCGCGTATGGCACGAACAATTCGTGAGCGTATGAACGTTCGTGACAACGAAGTATTTACACCGACGGATCTTATTAATGCGAAGACGTTGAGTTCTGTGATTAACAGCTTTTTTGGAACAAATCAGCTGTCACAGTTTATGGACCAAACCAACCCTCTAAGTGAGGTGACACATAAGCGACGTATCTCAGCTCTAGGGCCTGGTGGACTTTCTCGTGAGCGTGCTGGTTTTGAGGTTCGTGATGTACACTACACTCACTATGGACGTCTTTGTACTATTGAGACTCCAGAGGGACCGAACATTGGACTTATTAGTTCTTTGTGTGTCTACGCAAAAGTGAACAGACTTGGATTTATAGAAACGCCATATCGTAAAGTTGTTGATGGTAAAGCAGCAACGACTTCAGATGATGTTATATACTTATCTGCTGAGGATGAAGCGTTGTCTTTAATTGCCCAAGCAAATGCGAAAATTGACAAAGACGGAAATTTCCTTGATCCATTAATCAAGTCTAGGTTACAGGCCGATTATCCACTTGTACAGCCCAAAGAATTGGAGTACATGGATGTTGCTCCAAACCAGATTGCCTCTATTGCTGCGTCATTGATTCCATTTTTGGAGCATGACGATGCGAACCGTGCGCTGATGGGATCAAACATGATGCGTCAGGCTGTTCCACTAATGATTCCTGACTCACCTATCGTAGGTACAGGAGTTGAATCAGCTGTTGCAAGAGATTCTAGGATTCTTATGCGTGCTGAGTCAGACGGTGTGGTTGAGTATGTTGATTCAGATGTCATTCACATTCGTCACAAAATGGATGAGAGCGATCTTCTCGTTTCATTTGATGATGATTTGAAGATTTACAATCTTGTGAAGTTTTCTCGAACAAACCAAGGTACATGTATGAACCTTCGTCCAATCGTATCGAAAGGCGATCGTGTTGAGAAAGGACAGATTCTTGTTGAAGGCTACAGTACTGACAATGGAGAGCTTGCACTAGGCCAAAACATGAAGGTTGCCTTTATGCCTTGGCAGGGGTACAACTTTGAGGATGCGATTGTGATTTCTGAACGTGTCGTAAGAGAAGATGTATTTACGTCTTTACACATTGATGCGTATACATTAGAAGTAAGAGATACCAAGCGTGGAATTGAGGAGTTAACAAATGACATTCCCAACGTAAGTGAGGAAGCAACTGCAAACCTCGATGAGAACGGATTGATTCGAATTGGTGCAAATGTGAGTGGTGGTGACATCCTCATTGGTAAGATTACCCCTAAGGGTGAGTCAGACCCTAGCCCTGAAGAGAAATTACTTAGAGCAATTTTCGGCGACAAGGCTGGAGATGTAAAGGATGCTTCGTTAAAAATGCCACCTTCTAGTAAAGGTGTCGTGATCAACAAGAAGTTATTTAGTCGTGCCGTGAAAGACAGAAAAGCGAAAGCTGCTGACAAGGCAATTATTGAATCAATAGATATTGATTTCGATAAGGAGGCTGCATCTCTCAAGAAAATCTTAGTTGACAAGCTTATGAAGCTTGTTGCGGGTAAGGTTAGCCAAGGCGTATTCAATTACTACAAGGAAGAGCAGGTTAAGAAGGGAATCAAGTTCACACAGAAAATTCTATTGAGCTTGGACTTCCTGATTATAAACTCGGAAGCTTGGGTAAGAGATACGGAAATTAGTGATCTTGTAAATCGTGTGGTTCACAACTACACAATGAAGTACAATGATCTTCTGGGTGAATATAAGCGCAAGAAATTCCAGGTTACCGTAGGTGATGAACTTCCAAATGGAATTGTCAAGCTGGCGAAAGTTTACGTGGCTAAGAAACGTAAATTGAAGGTTGGTGACAAGATGGCGGGACGTCATGGTAACAAAGGAATTGTTGCTCGAATTGTTCGTCAAGAGGACATGCCTTTCCTTAAAGATGGATCTCCAGTGGATATTGTTTTAAATCCACTTGGTGTACCTTCTAGAATGAACCTGGGACAGATTTACGAAACTGTATTGGGTTGGGCTGGCCAAAATTTAGGAATGAAGTTTTCTACACCAATCTTTGATGGTGCTACCTTAGAAGAGATTACTGAATTGACAGAGAAAGCTGGTGTTCCTGATTGTGGTGTGACTCACTTATATGATGGAGGTACTGGTGAACGTTTTGATCAACCCGCTACAGTAGGTGTAATCTATATGATTAAGCTGAGTCACATGGTTGATGACAAGATGCACGCTCGTTCAATCGGACCTTACTCACTGATTACTCAACAACCATTGGGCGGAAAGGCTCAGTTTGGTGGTCAGCGTTTTGGTGAGATGGAAGTTTGGGCACTTGAGGCATTTGGTGCTGCGAATATCCTACAAGAGATTTTGACTGTAAAGTCGGATGATGTTATAGGACGTGCAAAAGCATACGAAGCCATCGTTAAAGGTGACCTCATGCCAAAGCCTGGAATTCCAGAGTCGTTTAATGTACTTCTTCACGAGCTGAAAGGTCTCGGACTAAGTATTTCACTAGATTGATACCCCTCATTGAAAACTGATATGTTCCAACAAAAGACCCCCCAACAGACCTCGGGCGATTTTTCGACAATAACAATTTCGTTGTCATCGCCAGAGACAATTCTTGAGCAGTCACACGGTGAAGTGCTTAAGCCAGAAACCATCAATTACCGTACCTATAAGCCGGAACGTGATGGATTGTTTTGTGAAAGAATTTTCGGACCTGTAAAAGACTTTGAATGTCATTGCGGTAAGTACAAGCGTATCCGCTACAAGGGTATCGTTTGTGACCGTTGTGGAGTAGAGGTGACAGAGAAAAAAGTTCGTCGCGAGAGAATGGGACACATTTCACTTGTCGTTCCTGTGGCTCATATTTGGTATTTTAAAAGCTTGCCAAATAAAATCGGATATCTCCTAGGTCTGCCTTCAAAAAGGTTAGATCAGATTATTTACTACGAACGTTACGCAGTAATAAATCCTGGTATAGCAAAAAATGCTGAAGGGGAAGATTTGCAAATAAATGATTTCCTTACAGAGGACGAGTACTTTGATATTCAAGATACCCTTCCGAAAGAAAATCAATACTTGGACGACAAGGATCCGAATAAATTTGTTGCAAAAATGGGTGCTGAGGCAGTTCATGATCTTCTTGCAAATCTTGATTTAGATGAACTTTCATTTAAACTTCGTCATTCTGCGGATACAGAAACGTCTCAACAACGAAAGAGTGAAGCGTTAAAGCGTCTTCAAGTCGTTGAGAATATGCGTGATTCACATAAGAGAATTGAGAACCGTCCTGAATGGATGATTATCAAAGTTGTTCCGATCATTCCACCGGAGCTACGTCCTCTTGTTCCACTAGATGGTGGTCGTTTTGCAACGTCTGATTTAAATGATTTATACCGCCGTGTGATCATTCGCAACAACCGTTTAAAGCGACTTGTTGAGATTAAGGCTCCGGAGGTGATTCTAAGAAACGAGAAGCGTATGCTTCAGGAGGCTGTTGACAGCCTTTTCGACAACAGTCGTAAATCAAGTGCGGTTAAGACAGAAAGCAACAGACCTTTAAAATCTTTAAGTGACAGCTTAAAAGGCAAGCAAGGTCGTTTCCGTCAGAATCTACTCGGTAAGCGTGTTGACTATTCTGCACGTTCGGTGATCGTTGTAGGTCCTAAGCTTAAAATGCACGAATGTGGTATGCCTAAGCATATGGCAGCTGAGCTATATAAGCCGTTCATTATTCGTAAGATGCTTGAGCGTGGAATTGTGAAGACTGTCAAGTCTGCGAAGAAAATCGTTGATGCAAAAGAAGCGATTGTTTGGGATATTCTTGAAAATGTGATGAAGGGGCATCCAGTGCTTCTAAATCGTGCGCCAACTCTTCACAGACTTGGTATTCAGGCATTCCAACCCAAATTGATTGAGGGCAAGGCGATTCAACTTCATCCACTTGCTTGTACAGCGTTTAACGCTGACTTTGACGGTGACCAAATGGCTGTACACTTGCCATTAGGTCATGCGGCAGTGTTAGAGGCACAGTTGTTAATGCTAGCTTCTCACAACATTTTAAACCCTGCAAACGGAGCGCCTATTACCGTTCCTTCTCAGGATATGGTCTTGGGTTTATACTACATTACAAAAGAGCGTAAGAGTACCACAGAATGGCCTGTAAAAGGTGAGGGTACTGTTTGTTACTCTCCTCAGGAGGTGAGTATTATGTATCAAGAAGGTAAGCTTGATCTACACGCTGCGATTAAAATGCGTTTTATTGATATCAACGGTGATTCTTCAATCATCGAAACGACGTGTGGTCGTGTATTGTTCAATGAGCACGTTCCATTGGAAGCAGGTTATATCAATGAGCTTTTAACGAAGAAATCTCTTCGTGATATTATTGCAAAAGTATTAGAAACAGTAGGTGTTGCAAGAACAGCTGAATTCCTTGATGACATTAAACATCTCGGTTTCTATATGGCTTTTAAAGGTGGCCTTTCATTCAACTTGAATGATGTAATTATCCCGCCGGAGAAAGAAAAGCTTGTCACGAAAGCGACAGCTGAAGTTGCTGAGGTGATGGAGAACTACAACATGGGTCTCATTACCAATAACGAGCGTTACAACCAGATCATTGATATTTGGACACACACAAATTCTCGTCTAACAAATATCCTTATGGATAGGCTTGAGACAGACAAGCAAGGGTTTAATTCTATTTACATGATGATGCACTCTGGTGCGCGTGGATCTAAAGAACAAATTAGACAGCTGTCAGGTATGCGTGGTCTTATGGCGAAACCGCAGAAATCTTCTACCACAGGTGGTCAAGATATTATTGAGAATCCAATACTCTCTAATTTTAAGGAAGGGCTTTCTATCCTTGAGTACTTTATTTCTACACACGGTGCCCGTAAAGGTCTAGCGGATACAGCTTTGAAAACGGCGGATGCTGGTTACTTGACTCGTCGTCTCGTAGATGTGGCTCAAGATGTCATTGTCACAGAAGAGGATTGCGGAACGTTACGTGGAATCATGGTGGGTCCACTTCGTAAAAATGATGAAATTGTTGAGGGTATTGCTGACAGAATTGATGGACGTGTTCCAGCGATTGATGTCTACCATCCTGAAACAGGAGAAGTACTTGCAAAGGAAGGAGAGGAAATCACTGCGAAAATTTCTCGTGCGATTGAAGCTGCTGGTGTTGATGAAGTTGAAGTTCGTTCTGTACTTACTTGTGAGTCTTCTAGAGGTATTTGTGCCAAATGTTACGGGCGAAACTTAGCGGATGCAAGAATGGTTCAGAAAGGAGTCGCAGTGGGTGTTATTGCTGCTCAGTCTATTGGTGAGCCAGGTACACAGCTTACACTTCGTACGTTCCACGTAGGTGGTACAGCTTCAAAAATCTCAGATGATAATGAGTTGCGCACAAAGTTTGAAGGTGTTGCTGAGATTGAAGATTTACGTACTGTTGATCGGAAAAATGAGAACGGAGAAAAGGAAACTGTGATTGTTTCTCGTTCGAGTGAATTCAAAGTTGTTGACCCGAAAACGGGCGTAGCCTTTTCTACAACTATTTTACCATACGGATCTTTGCTTTTTGTAAAATCTGGAGATAAAATTAAGAAGAACGACTCTGTCTGTAAGTGGGACCCATACAACAGTGCCATCATCTGTGAAGCCTTGGGTACTGTCAAGTTTGAGAATATTGAGGAAGGTTTAACCTACCGTGAGGAACTTGACGAGCAAACTGGCTTCCGTGAGGTTGTTATTACTGAAACAAAGGACAAAAAGAAGAACCCTGCAATTTTAATTGTAGATAAGAAAGGCGAAGCTTTACGTACTTATTCTTTGCCCGTGGGTGCCCACATTATGGTGAAGAATGGCAGTACTTCAACACTAGGTCAGATTTTGTGTAAGATTCCACGTGTTGCTGGTAAGTCTGGTGATATCACTGGAGGTCTTCCAAGAGTCACTGAGCTATTTGAAGCACGTAACCCATCTAACCCTGCTGTTGTTTCTGAGGTGGATGGAATTGTTACTTACGGTAAGATTAAGAGAGGTAATCGCGAGGTCATAGTTGAATCTCGTGTTGGAGATAAGTACAAGTACATGGTGCCTCTCTCTAAGCACATCTTGGTGCAAGACAATGATTTTGTGAGAGCTGGTATGCCTCTTTCTGACGGTGCGATTACACCGAAGGATATCCTTAACATCAAAGGCCCTACCGCTGTTCAAGAATACATTGTTAACGAGATTCAAGATGTATACCGTCTTCAGGGTGTGAAGATTAATGACAAACACTTTGAGGTCATTGTTCGTCAAATGATGAAGAAGGTCGTGATTGAAGATTCTGGTGATACAAAGTTCTTAGAAAAGCAAAACGCTGAAAAAGCTGATTTCTTGGTTGAGAACAACAGGATATTTGGAATGGTCGTGATTTCTAACGCAGGAGAAAGTGAAGAGCTTTCTGAAGGCCAAATGATCACGGCGCGTCGTCTTCGTGATGAGAACGGTTCTCTAAAACGTAGAGACCTTGCACTTGTTGAAGCGAGAGATGCTATTCCAGCAACTTCTCGTCCTCTTTTACAAGGAATCACTCGTGCATCATTGCAGACAAAATCCTTTATTTCCGCTGCATCTTTCCAAGAGACAACGAAAGTCTTGAACGAAGCTGCTGTAAGCGGTAAACAAGACCACTTGTTAGGTCTGAAGGAGAATGTGATTGTGGGACACCTTATTCCTGCAGGAACTGGATCTAGAGATTTCCAAAATTTAACTGTTGGATCTCAAGATGAATTTGATGCAGCCTTGAAAGGTTCTGAAACTGAAGATGAGGTTGAAGAATCTACGAAGGCGGTTGCTGAAGCATAGATTGTTCGAAGATATATGAATAAAAAAGGCCTCCCATTTGGGAGGCCTTTTTTATTCTGTGTATTTATTCAGGAGAACAGTTTAATCACTGGTTCCTTGTTCGATTGCTTTTGCAGCAGCTTTCGCTGGGTCCTCAGAATAATTTGTCTTAGGTTTCACACCACAATAACCGAAAAGACATTTTTCTTTAATGATTTGGTCTACAAATGTGGGGACCATACTCTCCCAATTGGTGTCACCATTCTTGATCATCTTGAAAGCTTCAGTAGAGAAGATGGACAAAACCTCTTCGTCATAATCTTCAATATCTATGATTTTCTTATTGAAAGTTAGATAGTTGTAAAGGGGTTGCAAACGTGGGTGAATAGGTGTGGTGTTGGAATTCCAAAGGTTCCCTGTCTTTGCATCTTTCCATGGATATAGAAGGATTTTTAAGTCACGTGAAAAGAGGATTCCAAAGGCTTCCAAAATCCCTCCATTCAGATTGCGATAGTATTTTTCGTCAAAAATTTCAACGAGTGTTGAAGCTCCCATAATGACGCCCATGCGTTTTTTCGAGTGACGAGAAAAGAATTCAATAAGCTTGTAGTATTTCTTGTAATTTGAAATAAGTACGGTCTGTCCAATTGAGCAAAGTATGTCAGCTCTGTCTAAGAAATCTTGTTCGTCAATATCTCCTTGTGCTTTCAGGTTGTTCAGCGTTATTTCAAACAATACCTGAATGTTGTCAGGATCAACCTTAGGTTCCTCTTTGAATTTCTTAAGGCCTTTCGCAATCATGTCAATGTTCACTTTCGTCACTGGACGGAAACTGCCTCTGATTGCGAGGATGTTCTTTTTATAAAGAACATCTGCAGCCTGAAGATTGCGTCCATCAGGTGAGAAAATGACAGCATCTGTCATGCCATTTTTAACCAGTTGTAACGAAAGTAAGCGATTGTCTATGTTGGCGAAATCAGGACCATTCATATGAATCATGTCAATCTCTATCTGACTACGGTCAAGGTTGTCATAGAGTGACTTTAGTAATTCTTTCGGGCTCTTGTAAAAGAAATAACAGCCGTAAATTAGATTTGTGCCAAGAATTCCAGTCGTAATCTGTTGTTGTAACGCATCCGTCTCGTGAAGTCTGGCATGGAAAATCACCTCTGATGCTTCCTTCCCGGGTTCTGTTTGGAATTTGAGGCCAAACCATCCATGACCCTGACTGGACTTGTGGAAATTGATTGTTGCAACCGTATTTGCAAAGGCAAAGAATTGTTTGGAAGGATGATTCTCTCGATTAATACGTTCTTCAATGAGTTGGTACTCATGCTTAAGCATTTTCTCAAGCCTCTGTTTGCAGACATATCTGTCTTTTTTCTCTTTGCCATAGATCGCATCAGAGAAATCTTTGTCGTATGCGCTGATGGCTTTAGCGATCGTTCCAGAAGCTCCTCCAGCTCTAAAAAAATGTCTTACAACCTCTTGTCCAGCACCTACTTCGGCAAAAGTCCCGTATATATCTTGATTCAGATTTATTCGAAGAGCTTTTTGCTTTGCAGATAATATGACGCGTTCTAAGTCCACTATTGTAAAGGTAGGGTATCTTTGCAGGGTGAATCACATAATTCAACATGATTTAGGTGTTAAAACTATGAAAATTACACTGTTAGGAACTGGTACATCTCAGGGTGTGCCGGTAATAGCCTGTAAATGTGATGTTTGTCGTTCTCCAGACCCCAAAGACAAACGCTTGAGGTCCTCGATTTTGGTGCAGGTAAATGACGTGTCTGTGGTGGTTGATACGGGGCCTGATTTCAGAATGCAGATGCTTAGAAATGAGGTCAATCATTTGGATGCGATCGTATATACACATGAACATAAGGATCATGTGGCTGGTATGGACGACGTGAGGGCGTTCAATCAAGTGCATTCAAAACCAATGCCGATTTGGGCAAACGAGGCCGTTGAAAGGGCACTCCGTCGTGATTTCTTTTATGCCTTCGGTGAAAACACACACGGGGGATTGCCACAGATAGATATTCATCAATTAGGTGACCATGAGTTGAGCAATGGTTTTGAGATACAAGGCATGCACTGGACGATTTTGCCAGTCATGCATGCCGCGATGGAAGTGTACGGTTTTCGGGTAGGGGATTTTGCATACATCACAGATGTAAACCATATACCTGACGAAACATTTGCAAAACTTACAGGCGTCAAAGTCTTGGTCATTAGTGCGTTAAGGAAAACGCATCACCCAAGTCACTATTCACTAGATCAAGTTTTAGATGTGATTGAAAGAGTGGGCTCTGAATCAACTTATTTAACTCACTTAAGTCACCTCATCGGTACACACGAAGATTTACAAGCGCAATTGCCTCAGGGTGTGTATGTCGGATGGGATGGGTGTGTCATTGAAAATGATTGAAATGAATAAAATCAGATCAAGAATATTGTTGCGATTGATGCAGGGTTTTGGAATGCAGCCATGGTGGATGTTGCACTTTGAGGCTTCTGTCATTGCTGGTTTTATGGCCATTGTAGGTGGATATCGGAATGGGGTCGTCCTTGGAAACTTAAACAAAGTATTTGGAAGCGAAAATCTTCAAGCGCTTTCCAGAGGTTTTTACAAAAACTTTTGTGACATCACTTTAGAATCGATGAAGCTTTTTTCTGCAAAAGATTCTTCAGTCATCTCAAGGGTAGAATATTCCGAGGAGGGTGTAACGCTCATGAATCGTCTTCAGAAAGAGGGGAGACATGTCATTCTTGTCGGCGCTCACATGGCGAATTGGGAGATGTATGCGATGACGCTCTCAACAGCGATAGGACATAAAACGATGGCGCTATACAAAAAGTTGAGTGATCCTATCATGGATGATGCCATGCGGAAATCTCGTCAAAGAATGGGCCTTGAAATGATTGAAATTGAAGATTGTAAGACGTGGATGGACAATCACGTATCAGAAGGCGGGGAGCCAGTGGCAGTCGGTTTTGGGTTTGATCAAAGCCCTCGAGATCCATTGAGAGCATGGTGGACTACTTTTCTGGGCGTAGAAACTCCTGTTTACTTCGGCGCGGAACAGTGGGCGAATACATACGATGCGGCTGTGGTGTATGGGGCTGTGCGAAGAACAGGTAGAGGCCGATACAAAGTTGAATTTCGTTTGGTGGAGGAACATGTGAAAGCACTCAATAAAGGACATGTTCTCGACAAATGTTTGGGTGAATTGGAGGAGGAGATTTTGAACGCGCCAAGTGATTGGCTTTGGTCTCACAAAAGATGGAAACATCAGATGCCGGAAGGAATTCAGCTTCAAAAGAGATTGTTTGAGCGTACCTTAGAATCGTGAATAATATCATTAATTCTGATGTAATGCCTCTTGCAGAGAGGATGCGCCCTAAAACGCTGGATCATTATTTGGGTCAAACTCATCTGGTGGGCCCTGGCGCTGTGTTGCGAAATGCGGCGGATGTCGGCACTTTGCCTTCGATGATTCTTTGGGGACCTCCTGGGGTAGGTAAGACGACCCTGGCTCGGATTTTGGCGGACAAAGTGGGGTTGCCTTTTCATCAGCTTTCGGCAATAAATAGTGGTGTTAAGGAGGTGAGAGAAGTGATTGCTCGTGCAAAAAGTGGTGGGATGTTCGCCGGTAAATCTATTCTCTTTATTGATGAGATTCATCGGTTCTCGAAATCACAGCAGGATAGTTTGTTGGGAGCTGTAGAACAAGGGTGGGTTACATTAATTGGTGCCACGACAGAAAACCCATCTTTTGAGGTGATCCCTGCTTTGCGTTCTCGCTGTCAGATTTATATTCTTGAGCACTTGAGTTTAGAAGAACTGGAGTCCTTGATTAAGCAAGCGATAGAAGAAGATGTTCTTTTAAGTTCTCGAGACATTGTGATTGTAGAGAAAGAAGCATTGATGAGAGCGAGTGGAGGTGATGCGCGAAGATTGTTAAATGTCCTTGAAATGGTCGTTCAGAGTATTCCTTCGGGTGCTGTTCAAGTCACGAATGACGTTGTGAAAGATCTTATAGGCTCTACAGCTGCAGGTTATGACAAAGGAGGAGAGGCCCATTACGATATTATAAGTGCCTTTATAAAAAGCATACGAGCAAGTGATCCCAATGCAGCTGTTTATTATCTCGCAAGGATGATTGAAGGGGGAGAAGATGCAAAGTTCATTGCACGCAGACTTCTCATAAGCGCTTCGGAAGACATCGGGAATGCAAATCCTACTGCGCTTGTGTTGGCGACTTCTACTTTCCAAGCCGTAGAGAGAATTGGTATGCCTGAGTCACGTATTTTACTTTCTCAATGTGTCGTTTATCTCGCTTCGAGTCCCAAAAGCAATGCTTCATACATGGCGATCAAAGATGCACAAGAGTTGGTACAAGAAACGGGCGACATACCTGTGCCTCTTCATTTAAGAAATGCGCCTACCTCTCTCATGTCTAAGCTGGGTTATGGCAAAGGCTATGCTTACGACCATGATGCTCCTTCAGGATTTAGTGATCAAGAGTGTATGCCTGTGGGATTGGAGGGCAAGCAGCTTTACAATCCAGGGGAAAATCCGCGAGAAAAGTCAATGAGAATTTATCTGCAGTCCCTTTGGAAGAAAAAGTATGGGTATTAGTCTGTTTTTAGAAGTTCGCCCGCACGGTAATGTTCTGTTTTCGTAATCTTCCCTTTTTCACTGTAATGGTATCTGGGGCCATTTAGTTTTCCCTCGACGTATTCTCCCTCGCTTGAGACCTGTGTCCCTACGAGGACTTGGCGTTGAAGTATTTCGCCTGTTTCAGTATCGGTAAAGTCCTCAATCACATATCCTCCAAGGTCATACCAAATCCTAAAAGGGCCATCCCTCAGTTTGTTTCTGTACGTGTATTCTTCTTTAGAACGGCCATCTGGGAACGCCTCTTCAAAAGATCCATTCACCTTGATTTCTTTTACTCTATTTCCGTACGAGTAATGCGTTATTTGTTCTAATACTCCATCTTCTTGATATGTTTTCCAAATCAAATTCTCCTTTCCTTCAATGTAATTTCCTTCAATTTTCGGCATTCCACTGATATAAAATACTTGAAAATCTCCTTCTAGCACGTCAGCGATGTAGTTGATTCTTTGGCGAACTGTTCCAGTGTCGTAATATGTTGTTTTCAGCCCATCGAGTTTCCCATTTGCAAACCCACCTTCTTCTACCAAACTCCCTTCTTTGGTTTTTATCCAGTAGGGACCATTCAGCAGGCCTGCAGAATAGGTTTCTTGTTTGATCTGCTTGGATCCTTCATCATAAAACCCCCAACTCCCATCTCTTGCTTGCTTTTCTTTGTCATCGTTAGAAATATAGAATCCGGAAGACTGAACAGACGAATTTTTACGGTAGTGTATCGCTGAGATTTGTGCTGTTGAATTAGACGAGGACGGGTGTTCGATTTTTGACATTAGTTCTCCCGTCTCAAAGAAATACAGGAACTGGCCTTCGGGTTTGCCACTGTTGAACGACCCCACATAATACAATGACCCCTCTGCATATACTCTTATCCAGACTCCGTGCTTTTCCCCACCTTTGTCTGAGAGGTTGTAATCTATTCCAGCATCACCAGTGGGTTTTGACTCTGTTGCGGTGGGAAGGGCTTGAGTCAGCGCGTTTGTAGAAACAAAGGCGAGTGAAAGGGCGATAATAAATATTTTAAGTTTCATGTCTCTTTATAAGTACAACGAAAGTAGGTACTCTTTTCTTTTTTCCGTAGTCCTTCCCGCTGTACTTTTGCAATCCCAACCAAAATAACTTCTTATGAAAGTAACTGTCGTAGGTGCCGGAAATGTAGGTGCCACTTGTGCAAATGTCCTCGCAACACGTGAGGTATGCAATGAAGTAGTCTTATTAGATATCAAAGAAGGTTTTGCTGAAGGCAAAGCACTCGATATCTGGGAAACTGCTCCGATAAACCTTTACGACACCCGTACAGTGGGTTCAACAAATGACTATACAAAGACCGCAGGGTCTGACGTAGTTGTGATTACATCAGGGCTTCCTCGCAAGCCAGGCATGAGCCGTGATGATTTAATTGCAACAAATGCTGGGATCGTAAAGTCTGTTACTGCGCAGATTATGGTTCATAGCCCAGACGCTATTCTTTTGATTGTATCTAATCCATTAGATGTGATGACCTACTGTGCTTACCTCACAGCGGGAATTGATTCAACCAAAGTAATAGGAATGGCAGGTATTCTTGATACTGCGCGCTACCGTGCATTCCTTGCCGAAGAGCTAAACGTAAGTCCCAAGGATATTCAAGCGGTTCTTATGGGAGGTCATGGTGACACAATGGTTCCGCTTCCTCGTTACACAACTGTAGGAGGGATTCCAGTCACTGAAATGATTGATGATGACAAGTTAGAGGCCATTGTGAACCGCACGAAGAAAGGTGGTGGTGAGATTGTAAACCTTCTAGGCACTTCAGCTTGGTATGCGCCAGGTGCTGCAGCAGCTCAGATGGTTGAGGCCATTGTCAAAGACCAAAGACGTGTATTCCCAGCATGCGTATGGATGCAAGGAGAGTACGGCATCTCAGACATGTATTTAGGTGTCCCAGTGATACTTGGAAAAAACGGAATTGAAAAAGTAATTGAGCTGGATCTCAACGAAGGTGAAAGAGCGATGCTTGCGGACAGCGAGAAAGCAGTTCGTGAAGTAAAGGCCATCCTTGATGGGATGAATGTCTAAACTTTATCGCGTTTATTTCTAGTCCAGTTTAACCCAACGAATAGGAGGTCCCAACAGGCCTCCTTTTTTCGTGCCTGAACGTTCAACCAAAGCTAAAATATACACTCCTCCCGGCCAGTTGTTTGTTGAAATCGAACCACTCAATGTCCCCGCATTGGGAGGGAGTGTCGAAGACTGAAAAATGGTTTGACCAAGTTCATTTCGGACTTCAATTGCAGCTTGAGACTGTGATGTCAGCAGGCTTGAATATGAGTTGAATTCCCAGTTTAGGATGTCTTTTCCCGGATTGGGGAACACATTTAGACTCGGGGTTGCATCATTTGTCGAGATGTTTGTGATATGGGTGGTGGTAGATTCAGAAGAGATGTAGCATTTCACGCCACCATTTTGAATTCCGATAAGACAGTCAACAACAGAGTCGCCGTTGAGATCGGCGAAAGAAGCACCTGCTCTGAATCCAGTCCCTCCCGTACCATTTGCAATCACTTCAGTGTTCACCTCCTCAAGTGCGATTTCATAATCACTGTTTGCCAAACCAAAATACTGAACAGTACCTGTTTCGTTTGCCACCAAGACATGGATGCCAAAAGCGTCTTCATAAAGAGCGGGTGTGCTGTATCCATTTATTCCCAGGATGTTTGTAACGTGTATGTCGCCCCAATCCCCTCCAAAGGCTTCGCTCTCAACTTGACACCACGATGGGGTGATGTTGTCGCCACAATTGAGGAACAGCGTTAAAGTCCCGTTTTTCTCACCTACCACCAGGTCGAGTAGTCCGTCAGCGTCAATGTCAATGAGTTGTGGCGTAGCGAATTGTCCTATGTCAATGTCTTCTTGTTCGCTGTCTGAAATTGACAGTTCCGAAACAACAAATTCGGGCCAGTTTCCTTCTCCTGCATTGTTTTCAAATCGGTGCATGAATCCCAATTCATCTCCCACGATTAAATCAACATCCCCATCTCCGTCTAGATCTCCCAATGCTGGAAACACACTCTCAATTCCATATGTAGAGATGTCTACAGTGTCTTGCCATTGATGACTGAATACGGGAGATGAAAGTGTCCCTATATTTTTAAAAAGCAAGATGGATGTGGGGGTGTTACCTACACCTTGATATTGTTCTTTATTTGCTAAGACCAGGTCAAGAAGACCGTCAGAATCGAGATCGATTAAAATGGGGTATGAACCACGACCGAGATCGATCATGCCTTCTTGGATGAAGTCATTTTGTATATATTCCCAGGTAGGTGATAAATCTTCGCCTGTATTCTTTAGGTAATGAACACTGGCATCATCATCGGTTTCTAAGTAAGTGTTCGGGCTGAAAAGCAGATCACGTATCCCATCTTCGTCAATGTCAATATGGTATGAGGCGGGGAATCGTTGGCAACTTAGCGCTTCTGTTCCGCCTGTGAGTAGGGGGAAAGATTGATCGATAAAGATGGCGGAGTCCTGCCCATCGACGGCATCTTCCATGAGTATCGCCAATGAAAGAGGAAACGTAACATCCCCTATAATGAGGTCAAGTGGACCTGAGTTGTCCAATTGTAAACTTGTAATTGACCCTCCGGCATGCATCGCTTCTCTTGGGTCTGCTACATTGAACCCACAGTTAAAATCGTTTCCAATAAAAAGCGCATTGTTTTCTGAGGCTTCTGCGAGCATGCCATAACATCTATTTGTGCATGTCATTTCTAAGCCACATTCCGTATCACCAAGAAAACGATACAGCGTGCTTGAGTTTTCTGTGAAGGAGATGATGTCAAGATCACCATCTCCATCGTGGTCGAGAATAGCGGGGAGATCTATCCCCAAGCAAATGACCGGAAGCATGTCTGGTCCCGCTCCGAAATCGTAGGAAGCCATGAGTGGAGTGGCAGCGGGTTCGAATTGAGGGTTGTTGGGGTCTTCGGTCACATTTCGATAAACGTAAATCCCGTTCTGGTAGCTTGTGAAAATATCAGGACGCCCATCGCAATCATAGTCACGAAGTAGACACCAGTCAACGATTTCGGGCCATCCCTGAACCCACTCAGGTCTGTATTTCCAACCACTGTCTGTTCTTTCAAAAGCGAGGAGTCTGGAGCCATCTCTGTCAAATGCGAAAAGATCTTCATCAGAGTCAAAATCAAAGTCTATCGGAGACCATTGAGGTGCAGTTAATCCTCCCACCCATGGATTCTGAAGCGTATCTCCGTCTATCACAACGGGGATGATTCCTTGTTCGAAATCATGTGACCACTGAGCTGAAGTCTCTGGAATGAACAACAGCGATAAAAGGAGGAGGGTATTTGAAATACCGATTGATTGCAAAGACATTTTCATCCGTGATTTATTTGGCAAATTTCGGATAGAAAATGAGATCATCCATACCTATGATGCTGCCTAAATTGGTATTGATGCTCCCTGATCTAACGTGCGCACCATTGAAATGTATTCCGTCCTTATTCGTAAGCTCGAATCTTTCTCCAGCATGAACAGTCAGGTAGGAGTTGTCAGCAAACTCCTTATACTCATAGGCAATATCAATCACATGATAACTGATAAAATCATTCAATAATTCTTCATTTTCTGGACGGAGAAGAGCTTTATATTCTGGAAAGATTTCAAAAGCTTTGTCCACAGGAGCTAAGACTGTCACATTGTGGCTATGGATATGTTTTGAAATGGCAGACTTGCGCATGAGTGCAGTGAAGATGGGGTATTCGTCTGAAGTAGTGAGGTATTTATACACACTGCTAAGGTTTTTCTCTTGTACTTGAGCCGTGTTGTTCTTTTCCTCAAGACGTCTTTTTATGAGGTGCATTCCTCTCTTTTCAGCTTCAGATAAATTCTTCAGTCCTTCTGGTATTTCCTTTTTATCCGAGCTGGGTGAAGGCGTATCTGAATCTATTGAACTGCATGAGGAAATCAATAGACATATACAAAACGATAGGGTAGTAAGAATTCTTGTCATTTCGTAAAGATAATTCCAATCGAATGAGGTCGTGAATAGGTTGTGAACAAAATTGTGAGGTTGTGGTCACAAGAGTACATACATTTGCAGAAGGAATCTCAATGATTAAATTCCTCAACAACATGAAGCACATCGGCAATACCCCTTTTAGGGCCTCGCTAGAAGCTATTGGATTAGAAGGTGTGGCTAGCGCCCACTGGAATCTCCCCCCCTCAAAACTTATTTTGCAAACCCTTCTTCGTGGTGAAGGAGTCCTTGCCGATTCTGGAGCCCTGTCTATCAAGACCGGGAAATTCACAGGCCGTTCTCCCAAGGACAGGTTTATCGTAGATGACAGCAAAACCGTTTCAAGAGTAGATTGGGGTGAGATCAACCAAAAGATGACGCCATCACATTTCGGGACTCTGATGTCAGATGTTCAGGAATACATGGATGGAAAAAACGTCTACGTAAGAGATGCCGCTGTAGGCGCTGACCCTGCTACGCGTATAAATGTTCGAGTGGTCACTGAGAAGTCGTGGTCAAATCTATTTGTTCACAATATGTTCTTGAGGTTAGATGCAGAACAGGTTTGGCTTGCTGATCCTGCTTGGCACATCATCTGCGCTCCTGGTTTCCAAGCTGATCCTAAGCTTCATGGGTGTAGACAGGGCAATGTGAGTGCGATCGACTTTACACGCAAAATTATTGTTGTAGCTGGGAGTGGCTATACTGGGGAAATCAAGAAGGGAATGTTCTCTGTGATGAATTTTGAATTGCCAGAATTACACAATGTCTTGCCGATGCACTGCTCTTCAAACGTAAGTTCTGAGGGCGACGTCGCCGTATTCTTTGGTCTAAGTGGTACAGGAAAAACGACTTTGAGTTCAGATCCCAATCGCAACCTTATTGGAGATGATGAGCACGGCTGGTCTGATGATGGTGTCTTTAATATGGAGGGAGGTTGCTATGCAAAAACGATAGACTTAAGCGCTGAGGGCGAACCACAAATTTTCAATTCAATAAAATACGGTGCGCTGTTAGAGAACATCGGTTTTGAAGACGACGGAGTTACACCCAATTTCAAGGATGACTCAATCACCCCAAATACACGTGTTTCTTATCCAGTAGACTTTATTCCCGGTGCTGTAGAAAACGGCATGGGGGGACATCCAACGGATATTTTCTTTTTGACTTGTGATGCTTTTGGCGTTTTGCCTCCCATCAGTAAGTTAGATTCAAACCAAGCCATGTTCCATTTTATAAGTGGATACACAGCCAAGGTTGCCGGTACGGAGGCAGGAGTGGAGGAGCCGCAAACAACTTTTTCAGCTTGTTTCGGAGCGCCTTTCCTTCCACTCGCCCCTACCGATTATGCGCATATGTTAGGTGAACGTATTGAGCGTCACGGTGCCAGAATGTGGCTTGTGAATACGGGTTGGACTGGTGGAGGTTATGGAGTGGGTTCTAGAATGAAGCTTTCTCATACTCGTGCGATGATCACAGCTGCGCTTAATGGTGAGTTACACGATGTTGAGATGCGTACAGATGAGGTGTTTGGGCTAAATGTCCCCACTTCTTGCCCAGGTGTCCCAGATGAATTGTTAACTCCTCGTGAGACTTGGTCTGATCAAAAAGAATTCGACAGGGTAGCGAATCATTTGGCGAAAAGCTTTGTGGAGAATTTCGCGCAATTTGACGATACTGCAACTGACGCGATGCGTTCTGGAGGTCCTCTGGTTGCTGTAAAAAGTTAAATCAAGTTTCATTCATGCGCTCTCTTTATGTGCCAAACCTAAAAGAGGGCCTGTTCAATCTTTCTGAAGACGAATCGCGCCATGCAGTAAAAGTTTTACGCGCCAAGGTGGGGTTTTCTTATACACTAATGAACGGAAAGGGTGGGTCTGCTGAGGGGGAGATTATTGAGATCACGAAAAATTCCTGTTTGCTCAAAGTCGGTGAGATATCAGTGGAAGACCGTCCATTGTTTGGTTTGACGATGATCGTGGCGCCCACTAAGAAATCGGAACGTTTCGAGTGGTTTCTGGAGAAAGCTACCGAGATAGGAATCGAAAGAATCTATCCGGTTTTTACGTCTCGATCTGAGTTTAAAGTCGAAAAGCTTGAGAGGTGGAATAAGATTCTTATTTCAGCCATGAAGCAAAGTAAAAGAAAATGGCTGCCTGAACTCATGCCTACTGAAGAACTAGAGAAGACGGTCACGCAAGTCAGAAGCGATGTTTCCTGTGGTTTTTTTATCGCGCATTGCATGGATGGGATTGAAAGACATGAAAAGGTCCACCTGCTCAATGCCCTTCCAAAAGGTCAGTCCGCTGTGATCGCTATAGGCCCTGAAGGAGACTTTACAATCGAGGAAGTCACAATGATGATGTCACACCAAGGTTCGGAGATCACGCTAGGTGATATGCGCCTAAGAACAGAAACCGCAGCATTAACGGCCGTCACCTTTTACAATGCAATCCAAGTGAAGGGCTAGCTTTCTTTAAGCTAAGGGACCTTCCGGAATGGCTCTCCAGTGTGTCACGTCGTGATAGAAGTGATTGCTGTTGCCTTCTCCAGACCAAAAATGCAATCCATGTTTGTTTCTCTTTTCCTCATTGTCGGCAAAGAAGTTTTTGCGGAAATGAAGGATGACCACTTCTCTCATTGCATAATCCAATTGCATACCGGGTAAAAAGACTTTGTTGTCTGGTATATATGCCAGGATTCTCTGGTTATCCTGGGGGATTTCCTTTTCGATGTCGATCCAACCACTCATTTCCCGATGAATTTAGGGGCCCTTTTTTCTAGGAACGACGCGACTCCTTCTGCGTAATCTTCAGATTCAGCAGCTCGGAATTGGTAATCTAGTTCCAAATCCAATTGTTCATCTAAATCTGAATTCATTCCTTTGTGAAATGCCGCTTTTGTAAGTCCCAGAGCATAAGTGGGCATTGCAGAGAGCCTTTTCGCTGTCGCTTCAATTTCTGCGATGAACTCCTCCTCAGTGACCGATTTATAAATTAAGCCCATGTTCATGGCGTCTTTTGCACTGAGCTTGTCTCCAAAGAATGCAAGGGCCTTGGCTCTTTGCATGCCGACCAAACGTGGGAGCCACCAGGTTCCACCGCTGTCTGGGATAAGTCCGATTTTCGAAAACGCCTGAATAAAAGATGCTTTTTCGCTTGCAATCGTGAGGTCGCACGCAAGCGCGATATTTGCTCCGGCACCTGCTGCGACACCGTTTACCGCTGCTAAAATAGGTTTTCTCATTGCGCAAATCCGTCGAATACTCGCATTGTACGTTTCTTCCACAATGACCTTAAAGTTGGGCGCATCTGGAGCTGTCACTTCTTTTAAGTCTTGCCCGGCACAAAATGCACGTCCCTCACCCGTAATCACAATACATCTCACTGAATCATCTGAAGCGGCCTTGTCAAGCTCTTCTTGAAAAGCACGTCCCATGATTCTGTCAAAGCTATTGAATGCTTGAGGTCTGTTCAGGGTAATGTATCTAACAGAACCTTTATTCGTTATTTGGATTGATTCAGACATATCGCGAAGTTAAGCATGAAAAAGCCCGACGAGTTGAAGTTCGCCGGGCTTATTATTTAAGATATAAACGCTTTAGGTTTAATTCTGAATGACTATTCTTGAATTTCCAGAACCTTCATTTGTGCGGATCACCAGCACATACGTTCCATTCTCTAAGTCTTGTAAATCGAGAGGGATGTTTCCTGATCCTGTGATACCTCCTTGATGATAAACGATTCTTCCCTGCATGTCATAGATGTCTAAAACCGCATTGTGACTGTGATTTGAAAGCGTCACATTTAACGCCCCATTGGACGGGTTGGGATAAACGCCAAAGGCAAGTTGATTCGGGTTGTTCACCTCATCGATAATGACTGAAACAACTAGTGAATAGAAACATCCCATAACATCGGTTACGGTTATCATATAATCTCCTGAATCCATTGTTCCGAAAACAAGTGCCTGAGCAAAGGGTAAGATGGTGCTGTCCGCCAGGGACATCCATTCGATTGTATTGATGTCGAATGAACCTTCAGCTGAAACGAGGACCGTGGCCCCAAGTGAGTCAAAGAAAATGCTGTCTAGAGAAAGCTCAAGGTCACAT